>RYWL01000004.1 GCA_003979155.1 Muribaculaceae bacterium | reverse complement strand
AGATGTGTATAAGAGACAGTTTTTAAGGAAACGGCGACGCGATTTATCAATGTTATTATAGTTGTCAGCCATGATTTCAGATTTTTTGATGTACTTCAATACCGTTTACATATATAGCAGCCGAGTTGGAAGTCAGCTGTCCTGCACGGCCTACCGGACAGTGGTATTCACATTCGCCACAGCCGATGCATACGCTCTCGTTTACAACAGGACGCATATTGCCGTTTTCGGCCTCCACCATCGAAATAGCGCCCGTGGGACAATGACGCTGACAGTTGCCGCAAGACTCAAAATATCACTGAACTACCTTTTGGTAAAACTTCCGAAGCCCTGATTGAGTCAATTCTCAAAGCCTTCGAACGCGGACAAATCAAAATACGAAAAGTAGAGAACAACACTGCCGCCGAAGCTTCGATACTGATTCATCTTCTGCCCGGCACTTCGAGCGACAAGACAATCGACGCGCTTTATGCGTTCACCGACTGCGAGGTGAGCATTTCGCCCAACTGCTGCGTTATCAAAGACAAGAAGCCCTGCTTCCTCGGGGTGAGCGATGTACTTCGTCACGGCGTCGAGACTACAAAACGCATTATTGATGCCGACCTCCGTGTCATCCTTGGCGAAGACCGCGAGAAACTGCTCTACGCCACCCTCGAAAAGATTTTTATAGAAAACCGTATATACAAGGATAAAGAATACGAGGAGGCCCGGACTCTCGACGAAGCCATGGCCCATATAGACAAGCGCCTCGAGCCTTTCAAGCCGTCGTTTATCCGCGACATAACTCGCGACGACATATTGCGGCTGCTTGAAATAAAAATGAAGCGAATACTTCGCTTCAATTCCGATGAGGCAAATGCCGCCATTGCGGCTCTGCAGAAACGCATTGCCGACAATATCGACCGGCTCGAACATCTCGACCGCGAGACTATTATCTGGTATGAGTACCTTAAGAAAAAATATGGCGCTTCATATCCGCGAAAGACTGTCATCCGCAGTTTCGACAGCATTCAGGCTTCAACTGTGGCCGAAGCCAACGAAAAGCTCTATATCAACCGTGAGGAAGGCTTTATAGGCACTGCGCTGCGCAAAGACGAGCCGGTGTGCACTTGTTCGTCGCTCGACGACATCATAATTTTCTACCGCGACGGACGCTACAAAATCGTAAGGGTGCAAGACAAGCTCTTTGTCGGCAAGAATGTGCTGTATCTTAATGTATACAAGCGCAATGACACTCGCACAATATACAATGTCATCTATCAGAACGGCCGCGGCGGCATATATTATATGAAACGCTTCGCCGCAACGGGCATGACGCGCGACAAGGAATATACTCTCACATCCAACCTCCAGCCCAACAGCCGAATCGTATGGTTCTCGGCAAATCCCAACGGCGAGGCCGAAGTGGTGAAAGTGACACTTAAGCCGAAACTGAGGCTCAAGAATCTGAGTTTCGATGTCGATTTCTCCAAACTTGCAATCAAAGGCCGCGCTGCGCAGGGAAATCTCGTCACCAAAAACGACGTGGCGCGTTTCTCGCTCAAAGAACGCGGACACTCCACTCTCGGAGGCCGCAAAGTGTGGTTCGACTCCGATGTCATGAGGCTCAATTACGACGGTCGCGGCGAATTCCTCGGCGAATTCCTCGGCGAAGATCGCATACTTGTGGTCACGGCTTCGGGAGAATTCTACACCACAGGCTTTGAGGTGACAAACCACTACGATGAAAAAATAGTGCGACTGGAAAAATTCCGCCCGAAGCAGGAGTGGACCGCCGTGCTCAACGATGCAGAACAAGGCTATCCCTACATCAAACGCTTTACGTTTGAGGACTCGCCACGCAAGCAACGTTTCGTGGGAGATGACACACGGTCGACACTAATCATCCTCACCGATGCCGACGGAGCCAGATTCGAGCTCAATTTCTCCGACGCCTCGCGAGTTCCGCTCACAATAGATGCCGAAGAATTTATCGGACTGAAATCATTCAAGGCTCGCGGCAAGCGTCTTACAACCTATGGGCTTGAAAGCGTTGTGGAGCTCGAACCCAAACGCATTCCTCAGCCTGTAGATGATGAAACTGCGCAAAGCACAGAAATACCTGACGCCGATTTTGAAGAAACAGACGCCGACAACGTGCAAGCAGAGACATCTGCCGAAGAAACGCCATCGCTCTTTGACGAAAATAATGAAGCTGACGAATAAATATCTGCAGCGGGCGGCACTATCGGCAACACTTGCCATTGCAGCGCTGTGCGCCCACGCCGACGAACCGCTGCTGAGGCCTGTGCTGTCGGCCTATACGGCCGAAATAGGCTCGTCGCATATCGCCGACACTTACCTTTCGCCCCTGAAATATTCGGGATGGTCGACTGCCCTAAACTACGAGCGAATGCAGGCCATGAAGTTTTCGCCCGAAAAATGGCTCATGCGCCTCAACGCCAGAGTTGCATTCAACAAGGCCGAAAACCCGGCACGCAATGCATCGATGCTCGATATTGACATCAATGTGAGCTGGGGTATGCTGCTCCACTGGCATCGACCTCAGGGCATCACACTTATGGCAGGCGGCTCTACCGGTGTGGCCGGCGGCGCTTTCTATAATGCAAGAAACAGCAATAATCCGGCATCGGCCAAAGCATCGTGGACAGTAAACGCATTGGCCGGAGCGGTGTGGAACGGCAATTTTCACGGACTTCCGCTGTGCGCCCGTTATCTCATTGAGATGCCTCTCGCCGGCATATTCTTTTCGCCGCAGTACGACGAGCTATACTACGAGATTTATCTTGGCAACCACAGCGGTCTTTTACACGGAGCGTGGCCCGGCAACTACCTGCGCCTCGACAATCTCGCCACTCTCGACATGCGGTTCGGCGGCACTATACTGCGCATTGGCTATCGGGGCACTATACTATCGAGCAAAGCCTGCAATATTGTCACACGCAAAGTGACACATACACTTGTTGTCGGGCTCGCCACCGAATGGCTCTCGCTGAGCGCGCGACGAAACCGTGGACTTGAGAATGCACGCATCATCAGTGCCCTTTACTGACCTGTTTTTACGCTTTATCACGATGACAAAACATATCGCGAAAATATTTGCATCTCTGGCTCTGACAATGCCGCTGCTTGTCGCCACAAGCGCATGTCACCACATCGACACATGGGACAATGACCCCTACGGCAACTTCGACGCACTGTGGACAGTTCTCGACGAGCATTATTGTTTCTTTGCCGACAAGGATGTTGACTGGGACGAAATAGGACGGCAATACCGCGCCGAAATCGACCCCGACTGGGACCAGATTCAATTATTCGACCACTGTGCCAAAATGCTCGGTGAGCTCCGCGACGGACACACCAATCTTTCTTCATGGTTCGACATTTCCTATTACCGTCAATGGTGGAGCGATTATCCCCAGAACTTCAACGAGCGTATCATCGAGCAGTATTATCTCAATTTCGAATGGCGCTCCGGCGGCGGATTTCAATATAAATACCTCACCGAACGCAATGTAGGATATATCCGGTACAGCACTTTTTCGATTTGCGCAAGCCACAGCTTCATCGACCAGATGCTTTACTCGATGAAAGATGCAGATGGAATCATAATAGATGTCCGCGACAACAGCGGCGGCGCTATAGACAATGTCGAAAAAATAGTGTCACATTTCATCACTGAGAAAACTCTCGGCGGATACATCCAACATAAGACAGGACCGGGACATGATGAATTCTCCGAGCCTTATCCGTTTTATTACGAGTCGGCCACAGGGCATGTGCGTTGGCTCAAACCGGTGATTGTACTTGCCAACCGTAGCACCTTCAGCGCTGCAAACAACTTTGTGAGTGCCATGAAAGGCCTCAAGCAGGTGGCGATTGTCGGAGCCTGCACAGGAGGCGGCAGCGGCATGCCTTTCTCGTCGGAAATTCCTTGCGGCTGGAGTGTGCGCTTCTCGGCCTCTCCGGTCTACGACGCTGAAATGAAACTCACCGAAAACGGCGTGGAACCTACAGACGGCGGGGCTATCGATATGGACCCCGAAAAAGAGGCCAAAGGTATAGACACGATACTCGAATTTGCCATAGACGTTCTTAACCGCCTGGCCGACAAGAACAACTCTTCGTCGACTCCGGCTAAAGTAATAGCACAAAATCCGCACCACAATGGCTGATTACTCAAAAAAACATACGCACTACCGTCTCGATTTTGTAAAAGAGAACACTTTTGCAAGACTGTGGAGCGTGCGCATGACAAGTATAAAAGTGATAATAGTATCGACTGCTGTCATTGCCGGATTCGCCGCACTTTTATGGCTTGTAATGGCATATACTCCCATTCGCCGTCTGTTGCCCGAATCGCTGAGCGGAGATATGCGCAGCCGCTATCTCGAGACGGCGCTTCGTCTCGACTCCCTCGAACAGGCTGCCCGTATAAACGACGCCTACATAGCCAATATAGTGGCCATAATGCGCGACGATTTGCCCGGCGACTCTGCTCTTCAGCTCGCCGCCGCCAAAGTCATCTCCTCGGATTCATTACTTCTTGCCTCCGAGAGCGAGCGCCAGTTTGTCCGCGAATATGAAGAAGAGGAGCGCTTCAATCTGTCGGTGCTCTCTCCGATAGCCGCCGAAGGCATGATTTTCGGAGCTCCTGCCACAAGTGTTCTCAAAACAGAGACCTTACCCACTCAAGGTTTGAAAATCACAACCGCGCGAAACATACCGGTACAGGCCGTATATCGCGGTTCCGTAGTCGACATTAACACCGGTTCCAATGGTCTTTCGACTGTAATTGTACAGCACCCTAACGATTTTATCAGCATCTACTCCGGGCTCAGTGATGTATACGTGGCCAAAGGGCGCAAAGTATCGGCGGCACAAGGTCTTGGAAACACAGCAGGCGATGCATTCACCTTCGAACTGTGGCACAACGGCACAGCTCTCGACCCACAGGATTATATCGGTTTTGAATGATTATGAAACGATTTTTTGCTACATGGTGGCCAACAATGATTGTTATCGCCGTAATTTTATACGCCACTCTGAACGACAACCCCCTCGGAGCCGACGAGCTACCGATTTTTCCGGGTGCCGACAAGGTGATACATGCCATTATGTTCGGAGGTCTTTTCTCTGCGATTTCTTTTGACCGTTTCCGCGACGGCCGCGGCATGACAGTCAAATCACTTGTAATTACCGCTGCCGCATGCATTGCCTGCGGAGGCCTCGACGAAATCTGCCAGAATACGCTCACATCGGCGCGCGAAGGCGATGTCTTCGACTTTCTTGCTGATGCCGCGGGCATATTGATTGCATTCTTTACTGCTCCGCCGGCAATCCGCGCCGTACTTAAAAGCCGAAACTAACGTTTAGTAGCCCAAATCATAAACGAGACAGACGCCACTGATATGGCGATGCCACAGACTATAGCAGGTGTAAGCGGCTCTCCAAAAGCTATCGTGCCCACAAGAATTGCTGTGATTGGTTCGAACACACCCAATACCGATGCTTTTGTCGCACCGATTTTACGGGTAGCGACAGCGAGTGTGCCCGTTGAAATTATTGTGGGGAATATGGCGAGGCCGAGTAGCGACAGCCATGCACCCACGCCACTGATGCCGTAGGTAAGGGGCGTATCGGAAAATTGAGCGCAGAGCCAGAAAACCACACTGCCCACAAGTAAGGTATAGAAAGTGAGCACCGTGTCAGAGATATCGGCTATTGAACGGCTACGGTTGACGATAACAATAAACAATGCATAAGACAAGGCCGACAAGACAGACAATACTATGCCGGTGGTACTCAGAGACCCGTTGTCGGAGCCGCCTGTCATTATAGCGACACCGACAAATGTGGCAGCTATCGAGAGCCATACCGGCCACGAAGGTATTTTACCGAGAAAAACCATTATCAATGCAGTAAGCACAGGGTAGAGAAACACAAGTGTTGTAGCCAGACCCGATGCCATATAGTGATAGGCTTCAAAGAGAAGCAAGCTACTCGAGGTAAACAATAATCCTAAAGTAAGAAGCACCACGACCTGCCGCAAGTTTACAACAAAACTATGTCTCGTAGCCAATAGAAAGAGGCCGAGAAGAACCACTGCAAACAAATAACGAAAAAACAGAATCGAACTTACAGCCGCGCCTGCTGCCATAAGCGGTACGGCAAAAAGTGGATTCAATCCGTAAGTAACACCGGTGACAACACCTGCAGGATAACCTATAAGTGCCTGCTTGCTCAATTTCATATTATTATAGCTTGATATAAAAACACACTCCTCCCTTTGTCGTGCGACAAAAGGAGGAAGAGTTTATGGTTTATACGTTGTTCAACGGGCTGCGTAAGCTGCCTGTTCCATCATCTGACGATATGCGTAAACGCCTTCGGCCGAAATTTCGACAGTGCGGTAATCGTTTCCTGTACCGGCAGGGACGCGGATATGAGTGTCGTCGACAAAAGTGAAAAGCTCATGAGTCTCGCCATTGGCAGTCACACTCCACGAACGGGTTTCGTTGTCGAAATCGAGACGCACCTTGCTGCCGTCGTTGCAGCTGATAATATCGTATCCCTTGTCGTCCGACTTGACGAGATAGCGACCATCGTTACCTTCGATGATTTTTTCATTTGAAGCGATAGGATTTGTTCCGCTCCAGAACTCAATGCTGTTGAGCACCACAAAGTCGGCTAAAAACGAGACTTCGTAAACCGGAAGAATCCAAAAACCGATGAAAACGAGTTCGTTTACGAATTTGTTGCCCACGTTGTTGTTCCAGCCGAGCACTCGGTTGAAAAGGGCAAAGTTGCCGATACATGAAGGTGTTGTGATGGCCGATACGGCAAGCAGAGCCGCTACAGCAGTGTTAATCACTTTTCTTTTCATAGGACTGTTTTTATTTATTGGTTATGCATTTATTTCACGACGTGCCTGTTCGTAGAACGATGTGATTTTATCGACATAATTTACAGTTTCCGTAGCTCTGCAATAGCCGTATTTAACCACAGGGTCGTTGTAGTATTTAGGGTTCATTTTCATTAGCAGCGCCTTCGCCACATTATTTTCCCACACAGTGGGGTCGAGGCCATATTTTTTAGCCAGCGCGATAGCATCATAGACATGGGCAATGCCGACATTGTATGCAGCTATCACGAATTTTATACGCTCCTTATCGCTCGGCACATATTTGCGGAGATAACCGTCGAGGTCATCAAGGAGCAGAGAAGCCACCTTGACACTCACTTCAGGATTGTTGAGCTGACTCACTTTGGTGCGGTATCCACGTGCCGTGCTCGGCATAATCTGCATGAGTCCGCGCGCGCCGACCCACGATTTTGCATTAGGTCTGAATCTGCTTTCCTGATAGGCCTGTGCGGCCATCAGTCGCCAATCCCAGCCGATTGTTGGGGCATATTTTTTGAAGAGGTAGTCATACTTCGATATGTATCCCTTCGAGAAGTCGAATTTCACCACAGGAGCATATTTTGCCTGCTCAAAGAAGCGTTTGAGCAGTTCGGCATTGGTGCGTTGCGGAGAAGCTTCGGCAAACCAATCGTCAATCTCCTTTGCCAGTTGCTCTTTGTCGGGAGCTACAGCCCATGAGGCGCGCTGCGGAAAGCTGACTGCAAGGTCGACATCGAGGTCGGGGTAATAAGTGCTGTTCAGACGCGCGATATCGCTGTCGACTACCGTGAGTGGAATCTTGCCATCGCTCACAAGCTTAATGAGGTCTTCGGTTATAAGACTGTCGGCATCGACTTCTTTGATAATGATTCCGCCGCCAATCTCGTCATTGAGATTTTCAAGGCGACGCAGATACCGACTGTCTTTCTCCACAAACACCTCACGTCCTACAAGTTGTGTGACATCGGTAAGCAATGGCTGCCCGTGCACCTTAGGCTGGACAAGAACCTGCGTGGTATAGTTTTCCGGTCCGCAAGGAATCACATACTTCTTGTAGTGCTCTGTTATGGGCACATCGTATGCGATGAGGTCCACCTTGCCTGAGTCGAGCATGGCAACGGCAGCCGAGAGGCTATGCGCCACTTTCAGGTCGAGCACCATATGTTTGTCGTGCGCGAGACTGTCGACCAGCGTATAGTCATAGCCCATTGGCTCATCGCGGTATATGAAATACGATGTCGGGCCGTAGAGCGTGACAACTTTGAGCGTGTCTTGAGCAGGCTCGTCGGCTTCTGTCTCACTCAGCGATGAATTGCCGCTGCATGAGAAGGCTGCGCACATGATAGCGCAGCAAAAAGTGGATTTCAATACAATCTGCATCTTTTGCATAATGCGTTTTAAATCGCGCTCAAAACCTCAGAAGCCGACATAGAGTCTGTCTCTGTCAATACTCGAAAGTGCCAAAGGGCGTAACGAGCGTCAGGCGCTTTGCCGGGGCATCCTCTACACTTCCGACAATCATTGCCGGAACACCGAAGCTTTCGGAAATGGCGATGATATCGGCGGCAGCTTCAGCCGGACAGTAAATCTCCATACGATGACCCATGTTGAATACCCGGTACATCTCCGAAGGCGCCGTACCCGACTGCCGGCGAATGAGGTCAAAGAGCGGCGGTACGTCAAAGAACTTGTCTTTAATAACGTGTTTGTTATCCACAAAGTTCATAATCTTTGTCTGTGCGCCTCCCGAGCAATGTATCATGCCGTGAATCTGCGGACGGCAATGCTCAAGCACAGCCTTGATGACGGGCGCATATGTGCGTGTGGGCGACAGCACGAGTTTACCTGCATTGACCGGAGCACCGTCGACTTCATCGGTAAGGCCTAGTTTTCCGCAGTAAACAAGTTCGACAGGCAGACCGTTATCGTATGTCTCGGGATATTTGTCGCGCACCTGCGGGCCGAATACGTCGTGACGCGCCGAAGTGAGGCCGTTGCTACCCATGCCGCCGTTGTATTCACTCTCATATTTTGCCTGGCCATAAGAAGCGAGGCCTACGATTACGTCCCCGGCCTTGATATTGGCGTTGTCGACTACATCGGCACGCTTCATGCGGCATGTGACAGTGCTGTCGACAATGATTGTGCGCACGAGGTCGCCTACATCGGCAGTCTCGCCACCTGTGGTGTGGATATTCACGCCATATTTCCGCAGGTCGGCCACGAGCTCTTCAGTGCCGTTTATGATAGCCGAAATCACCTCGCCTGGCACAAGCCGTTTATTACGGCCTATTGTCGACGAAAGAAGTATATTGTCGGTAGCGCCTACGCAAAGCAAATCGTCGATATTCATAATAAGCGCATCTTGAGCGATACCTTTCCAAACAGAGAGGTCTCCTGTCTCGCGCCAGTAGGCATAGGCAAGCGACGACTTCGTACCGGCGCCGTCGGCATGCATTATGTTGCAGTATTCGGCGTCGCCGCCAAGATAGTCGGGAATAATCTTGCAGAAAGCACCGGGATATATGCCCTTGTCGATGTTCTTGATAGCCGCATGTACATCGGTTTTAGTAGCCGATACTCCGCGGAGGTCATAGCGTTCGTTTGCCATTTTTATTATGATGATTGGTTTATTTCATTCGGTTTACTTTCGACGGCTCGCCCACCACCCACAGAATATCGCCGGGCTGGAATACAAAGTCGGGCTGCGAATCTATATGTGTATTTCCTCTGTCGACAGCCACAACCAAGGCATCGAAAGTGTCGCGTAACGATGCCGAGCGGGGCGTTTTTGATATAAGAGGCGATGAGTCGGACAGAAGTATGCGGTTGAGCTTTATTTCAGACGGGTCGACAATAATGTCAGGTTCGGGGAGATTTTTCTCTACATCGGGCAACATCCGCTCGATTTCGTCGTCGGTGCCGATTACACTTATCACATCTCCGGGGAAGATTCGCGTGCGGCCGTCGGGAATTGGTATGTATTGGGTTCCACGCTGTATACCCACGATATTTACACCAAAGCTGCGGCGGACATCGCTGTCCATGAGACGCTGCCCGACGAAAGAACAACCAGTGCCGACAGTGATATATGCCTTGTGAAGGTCGTGGACCACGGCATTTTTCTTGCCGCTGCGACGAAGTTCGCGCTCATTCAGATTGTCGAGAAATTTATTTTCGATTCTCGCCATGCTTTCTCGCACTTTTTTGGAGAAGACAAGCACCACAAGCAGCAGCACTGCCACGGCTACAAGCACGCCGGCTTTTGCCGAGTAATACAATGTCATGGCACGTACGACAAATGCTACCGATATGATTATACGCACAAGTGTAACGACAAGCCGGGGGACACGCCCTTCACGCTCTTCATACGCATTGGCTTTACGGGCATTGATTGGCACCATAAGGGCAACCAGAAATGGCGACATTACCAGCAGAGTAACAATGACGCACACCAGGCGGCTCCATTCGCCAAAAATATTTTCCACATGCTGCACAAGCAGTTTATCGGAAATTACAAGAATGCCGATGAGAATGATACAGTAGAGCAAAGTGCTGCCAAGATGTCGCTTTATAACACGTCCCCAGGGGCGACCATTGTCGCTGCTGCGATCGGCTTGCCTTTGGTAACGATCGATAAGGAAATTGAGCCTTGCCGGCAGATGATGCTCGAGCATCACATACACCGGGTCGGCCATTTTTATAAAATATGGTGTGGTGAACGTTGTAATCACCGACACGGCCACCACTATCGGATATATCGTTTTATCGAGCACGCCGAGCGACATGCCGAGCGTGGCTATGATGAAAGCAAATTCTCCAATCTGGGTAAGTGAGAATCCCGACTGTATCGCCACTTTGAGTGTCTGGCCTGTGAGAAGCATGCCGAAAGTGCCGAATACAATCATGCCGATTATCACCGTAAGCGACAATATCAGTATCGGACCCCAATAGCCGGCAAGTATGGCGGGCTGCACCATCATGCCCACAGAAATAAAGAAGACAGAACCGAAAAGGTCTTTGACAGGTGCCACAACATGCTCTATGCGCTCGGCATATGATGTGCCGGCAAGAATCGAACCCATGACGAAGGCTCCGAGAGCAAGCGAGAATCCGCATGCAACAGAAAACACTGCCATGCCGAGGCACAATCCCATCGACACTACAAGCAGTGTCTCGCTATTGAGGTAACGCCGTATGCCGTTGAGCAGCGAAGGCAGCACATACACGCCGACCAGGAACCAGCTCACAAGGAAAAACACGAGCTTGCCCACAGAGTAAAGGAGCTCGCCGCCCTCCACACTTTTATTTATAGCTATCGACGACAGCAGTACCATCATCAACACGGCAAAAAGGTCTTCGACAATAAGCACGGCAAGCACAAGCGAAGCAAATTTTTTCTGTTTCAGCCCCATGTCGTTGAATGCCTTGATAATTATTGTCGTAGAAGACATCGAAAGCATGCCGCCGAGGAAGAGACTGTTGATGGAATTGAAACCCATGAGTCGCCCTATGCCAAAACCGACGCTCATCATGCCCGTAATGATTACGAGAGCGGTCACAACCGCCGAGCCGCCCGAATTGACGAGTTTCTTGAAACTGAATTCAAGACCGAGCGAAAACAGAAGCACCACAATACCTATCTGAGCCCAGAATTCGATGTTGGCCTCATTGGTAATTGACGGAAGATACTGAAAATGAGGGCTTGCCAGAAATCCGGCCACGATATAGCCGAGCACTACCGGTTGACGTATGGCTTTGAAAACCACAGTGACAACAGCCCCCAAAAGGAGAATAAAGGCAAGGTCGGTAATAAGTCCCTCGATATCCATAGATGAATCAGATGCTTAACTGGTTGGCAAGTGTTATGGCTTTGGTAGGATGCAACCGCTCGAAAGCAGAGAAGAGTTTTATGTAGTTTGTGCTTTCAAGAACAAGCACTACCAGATTAAGCCGTGTCTCAGTGTCGACGAAGTCGTACTCGACATAATAATTGAGAAGCGTAACCTTGTTCTCTGCGAGTACCTCACGATAATCAGACACATCTCTGATAATATCGGCTGTATGTATGCGGATGATTCGCGAAGTGGTACCGCGACTTACACGCTGCTCCACTTTCTCAAGCTGAACAAGTACAAGCAGAATCAGCGCACAAGCCACAATCGAAAGCACATACATACCTACGCCTACAGCCATGCCTATGATTGCCACCATCCATATGCCGGCTGCCGTAGTAAGACCACGGACCGAACCTTTCATCTGTATTATGGCGCCGGCGCCGAGAAATCCGATGCCGGTAATCACCTGCGCCGCTATTCGGCCCGGGTCGCCGTTCTTGAGGCCCATATATTCCTGCGGCACATATATCGACAGCAGCATGGCCAGAGTAGCGCCCATGCTTATGAGTGAGAATGTGCGCACTCCTGCAGTCTGGCCTTTTCGCTTGCGCTCAAAGCCCACTACCGCGCCGAGCAGCATACTCAGCACCATTTTGTAGACCGCTCCTATCGTATTGACTTCAACAGAGTCAATATGACCGGTTATATATGTGAATATATCGGCTGTCAAGATATTTTTATTTTAAAGTGAACGAGCGCGAAATGAGTCGGAAATTGTCGGCGAAGAGTTCAACCTGATAATCACCGGCAATCAGCGGAGTGTTCACGTCGTAAAAAATCGTCACACCGCCAATTTCCTCACCGGCATACTCAATAGTCTTGCGTGCGGTGTAGCCTACCTGACCACCTTCAAATGCAAAGGTAGCACCAGTTCCGAGCAACTGGCCCGAAGGCGACATGATACGCATATAAATAGTCTTTTCGCCCACCGGAGTGGAATTGTTCTGCGGAATAGTGAATGTTACCTTAAGCTGTGTGGCCTTCGACACTTTTTTCTCGTTTTTGCCTTTTTTGTTCAGCGGAGTAAGGTTGAGGCCGGTTACGTTGAGCTTCTCGGCAAGAGTCATGCGCTCGCTGAGCACTTCATTGCGACGTGTTGTCTCCGTAACCTGCGACGACAGCCTGCTGTTGCGCTCTTTAATCTCTTTATTTTCTGAACGAAGGGCTTCGTTCTCCTTGTTAAGACGGTCAATTTCTTCCACATAGTGGCGGAGCAAAGCTCGCAGGGTGCCGATTTCATCCTTGAGTTTAGCGATTTCGGCCGCACTTTTGTGCTTCTGGTTTTTGAGCTCCTGCTGAAGTTTTTCCACCTGCACACGGGCAGCCTCGTATTTGTCGTTGAGTTCGCGCTTCACAGAGTCGTCCATTATAAAACGGCGCGAATTTTCAAACTGCGCAAACTCTTCATTAAGCAAGGCATAATCGCTTTCGAGCTGGCTCTGAGCCATATCGAGCTGCAACTGCTCCATCTGAATCTGGGCAGCTTCGGCGCGTTTGCTTGCACGCACGGCCGTGAATACAAGCCAGCCTACGAGAATTGAGAGTATCACTGCAGCGCAGGCTATGAGCAGATTGCGCTTTGTTTCACCATTGTTGTTTTGTGGAGAACGGCTGCCTCCGGGAGTGGTAGGTGTGTTCATATTGTTTATCAAATCTTCTCTTTATTTTCAAAGTACAAAATTACTTAATATAGACGAAACAACAAGCAGCGAGGAGTCGAAAATTTTTCTACAAGCCGTCATAAACGGCATTTATCGGCAATATGTGCTGCAATTATGGCGAAAAAAACTCCTTGAGTTCAAACTAATGTTAATTTGATGCTCCCGTGTGGAATTTTATGATTATCTTGCGGCACAATAAAAAAGTTCTTCATCATGGAACTCCGACTACCCCCTCGCAACGATGGCCGCCAGGCTCAGACTATATCGCTAAGCCCGGCCATGTCGTTTGTCATAATCGGCGCCAACGGAGCCGGCAAAACACGATTCACCGATGCTATAATCCAAAGCCTCGGAGAGAAGGCGTTCAGCCTGTCGGCTCTCGATGCTTTATACAACCGAAAATCTTCTGACGACAATCTCCCGTCGTCGCTCCGCCGAGTATTGTCTCCGGCAATACTCGCCCAGGCCGAAAAGAGCACTCCGGCACCTACGCTTATCGACATGCTGCTGCAACAATTGATGCACGACGAACTTGTAAATCTGATAGGATATAAACTCGCAATTGCCGATGGCCGCAAAACCGAACTGAGGCCCACGCGTCTCGACCGTGTGATTTCGCTCTGGCAAGAAGTTTTTCCAGGTAACCGCGTGCTCACCGAAAGCGGCAAGATTCTTTTTGCACGCGACATCGACACGAACGCATACTCGGCAGTACGCCTCTCCGCCGGCGAAAAAGCCGTGCTTTACTATGCTGGCGCAGTGCTGTATGCACCTGCCGGTGCAATAATATTTGTAGATTCGCCCGAGATGTTCCTTCACCCTACCCTCACCGCCTCTCTATGGAATAGACTTGAAGCTATGCGGAGCGACTGCACATTCTGTTATACCACTCACGACACAGAGTTTACGGCATCGCGCGACTCAGCTCCGGCCATTTGGGTACGCGACTGCGATTCACAAAAAGACGCTTGGAATTATGAAGTGTTGCCCCCGGAGTCAAAAATATCGTCGGAGCTCTATCTCACGCTCGTAGGCACGCGCAAACCGGTGTTGTTTATCGAAGGCGACAGCCAGCACTCCATCGATGCCAAACTCTATCCTTTGATATTTCCGGACTATACCGTTCGTTCGCTCGGAAGTTGCAACAAGGTGATAGAATCGACCCGCACTTTCAACGATCTCTCGTCTTTTCACAAGATGGACTCTTTCGGCATTGTCGACCGAGACCGCCGCGACGACGCGGAAGTCGCTTATCTGAGACGGAAAAAGATTATGGTGCCCAATGTTGCCGAAATAGAGAATATGCTTTTGATTGAGGAGATTGTACGCACCATGGCCGAAGTCGCAGGAAAAGACCCCGACCGCGTGTTTTTCAAAGTAAAACGGGCAATATTGAGTCTTTTCAAAGCAGACCTCAACCAACAGGCACTGCTACACACCCGGCATAGGGTGAAGCGTACCTTCGAATACCGTGTCGATGCACGCTGCGAAAATGTCGGCATGCTCGAGGAGCACCTCTCCGACCTCTTGAAGGAGGTAAATCCCACCGCAGTATATGATGAGTTCTGCCGTCAGTTTCACAAGTATGAGCAGGCCGGTGACTACGAGTCCATTCTCAGGGTCTTCAATCAAAAGTCAATTCTGATAAGCTGCAACGTGGCACAGCTCTGTGGTCTGCAGAGCCGAGACAAGTACATCGAAGCTTTAATCAACATATTACGGCACAACACGCCTCACGCCGAGCGCATCAGGGCTGCCGTGCGTAAATGTCTTGCGGCTGATGAATTGCAGTCGGTTCAGCCTAAGAGAAAGGAAGTGCAGCCACACCCACAATCACCCGGGCAGAAAGACTCTCCGGAAAAGAGATTTCATGCAAAAAAGAAAAGGCAGCGGCACAGAGACAGAACAGACAGAAAACTCTGACTCAACCACTTATCCACGACAGCGCATATACAGCACCTTTGTACAACGGAGCGCCCTCGACAACCCTCCATGTGCCTTTGGGTGCAAAATACGTAAAGTGCGAGAGCGCGATGCCGAGGTTGAGAAAGCCGCTACTGTTATTCATTGACGTATAAAAATTCATCACCCCTGCCGGACTTTCGATGCCTCGCCACGGCTGTGAATTATATGACGACGGGGCAAGACACATCATTTCAAGCGCGGG
This sequence comes from Muribaculaceae bacterium, assembly GCA_003979155.1. Lineage (GTDB taxonomy): Bacteria > Bacteroidota > Bacteroidia > Bacteroidales > Muribaculaceae > CAG-873. The sequence continues at coordinate 32,255 of RYWL01000004.1, read as the reverse complement.
GCGGAACGGAGAATCAACTTCGGTCTTGAATAGTTCTTCGAATTTCTTGCGGTGACGACTGCCGATAGCCGACTTCATTATTCCGGACAGCAGCGAATCGCGTCCGGCGGCTTCACCTGCCGCGACCATTGCTGCAATCTTATCGTTCTCGCGTACTGCAACATATTTTGATACGTCGGAACGTGAAAATGTGCCGCCGACCCAACAGGTGCCAAGGCCTTGCGAAGTAAGCCACAGCACCATGTTTTCCATCACCATGCCGGCATTGACTGCGCTAAAGACATCCGAATCGCGGTAAACCAACACAAGCCAGCACTGGGCATTACGAATCACTCCGTAACTGCCAATCTTACCGCCCATGGAGCGAAATACCGGAACGATACGACACTCCTGTCCGGCAAGACTCTGAGCAAGAACCGCACATTTGCTTTCTATGGCTGTCCGCACCTTCGGGTCGAGAGGACGATCGATGAAGTTGCGCACCGAGCGACGCGACACCATCGCTTCTTTAATACTTTTCGTTAGCATACCGCAAAATTAGCGATTTATTTACTTAGGCACAACATTGTTAATTATCACATCCTTGGCAATACGGAAAGTCGCCCATGCTTCGGGCTTCCGGCATGGCAAACGATATGGGTGCTAATCTCGGCAGCCTCAGTGCATGTTATACCGCTTCTCTTCGCATCCTGAAGGTGACCGGTCAGTGAGCTGTCGGTAATTCCCTGCAAGCTAAACGAGATTGTCACAAGTCTGCGGTCGCGCAGCGGCATAAGGTTGTTTAGGCTCCACACTTCGCCGAAACGGATGTCTTCGTTAAAAAGATGGTCGAACTCCTGGGCAAACTCACCAAGTCGCTGAGGGCCTATGGTCTGCATCACCTCAGTACCGTGAGTCGAAGATTGAACGGTTTTCTGCTGTGCCATAATGAGATTTGAAGCCATTGCCGATATAATCAGCAATACTATTGTTATTTTCTTCATTAGCAATATAATCAGGAGTCCCTTAAGATTCAATAGCTCGTTGTTAGAAAAGAGTTCACAAAGGCACAAAATTTATCGCTCATCAACAATGCGATAAATTTTCAATATAGGCCACCTGAAAAGTGATTGTAAATGATTGTAAATGCACAAGACACTATAATTTTACATGAAGCATGTATTGTCAAACGGTAAAAAATTATTACTTTTGCAAAAATTTTTAACAATATTTCCATGGGCGGCTTTTTCGGGTCAATATCCAAGCGACCGTGCGTCAACGACGTATTCTACGGCACTGACTACAATTCACACCTCGGCACAAAACGCGCCGGCATAATCACTTACGATTCCGAGCAAGGATTCAGTCGTAAGATTCATTCAATCGAGAGCAATTACTTCCGGTCGAAATTTGAACCGGAACTCGACGAATTCATAGGCAATCAAGGTATAGGCGTTATCAGCGACACCGACCCACAACCGATAGTAGTAAACTCTCATCTGGGCCGATATGCAGTGGTGACGGTAGCCAAAATCAATAATATACGAGAAATTGCCGACGAACTGCTGCAGCAACGCATGCATTTCAGCGAACTTTCGGCAAACAATATCAACCAGACCGAGCTCGTGGCACTGCTGATAAACATGGGACAGACTTATGTGGATGGCATAAATCTTGTATACCGCAAAATCAAAGGCTCATGTTCGATGCTTATTCTTACCGAAGACGGCATAATCGCGGCGCGCGACTATCTCGGTCGTACACCTATTATAATAGGTGAAAAGGACGGTGCCTATGCAGCCACTAGCGAGACTTGTGCATTCCCCAATCTGGGATATCACAGACTGCGCGACTTAGGCCCCGGAGAAATTGTGCGTCTGCGCGCCGACGGCGTCGAAGTGATGCAGCAGGCTGCCTCGCGTCAGCAAATATGCTCTTTCCTTTGGGTATACTACGGCTTCCCGGCAAGCGAATATCTCGGCATCAATGCCGAAGACATGCGCGAACATTGCGGACGCATCATGGGTCAGGATGATAAACAAATCGCCGACTGCGTTTGTGGTATTCCCGATTCGGGTGTCGGTTTTGCGCTCGGATATGCCGAAGGCAATGGCATTCCTTACCGTCGGGCTGTACTAAAATATACACCCACATGGCCCCGCAGCTTCACTCCCGGCAACCAAAGCCGACGTGCCCTCGTGGCAAAAATGAAGCTTATTCCCAACCGCGCAATCCTAGAAGGTAAAAATGTAGTATTCTGCGACGACTCTATAGTCCGCGGCACACAGTTGCGCGACAATGTGTGCACATTCTTCGAAGGCGGTGTTTTAGGTGTACACGCCCGCATTTCATGTCCGCCGCTTGTATTCGGATGTCCGTTCATTGGCTTCACGTCATCAAAAAGCGACATGGAACTGATAACACGTCAGATAATACGCGATTTTGAGGGCGAAGATGCCAAAAATATCGAGCGCTACGCCACAACCGGCACGCCCGAATACGAGCGCATGGTCAACGAAATCGCTCGTCGTCTCGGACTTACAACCCTCAAATTCAGCACAATCGAGGCGATTGTAGAGAGCATCGGACTTCCGAAAGATCAGATATGCACACACTGCTTTGACGGCAGCGGAATGTGTCCGGCCGAGGCTTATGCGCGCGACCACACCGAAAAATAAGGCAGTTAATATAACAATTCCGTCACGCGGAATCAAAGCTCGAACTCTTTCAGTTCGAGCTTATTGTTTTCAAACACCGCATAAGTCGAGCGGTTTATCCAGTTGCCGAGAATCACAAGTCGGCAATGGTCGTTGATGGGTTCGTCAAGAGCCACATGATGATGGCCAATAACGATATATCGCAGCAGCGAATCATCGGCCGATAGCAGCCTGGCCTGCACTTCCACTGCTGCACGCGCACGGGCAGTGAGCTTTGGCTCAGCAAAGTACCCTACCCCCTTACGGCTGTGCGAACTCCAGCCATGAGCGAAGGGAATTGTCCAACGCGGATGAATGGCCGAATACAGTTTTTGCAGCACTCGGTTATGAAAAAGCTCACGAAGGAACATATACGAGCAGGGCTGGCGGCCGAAGGTGTCGCCGTGACCCACAAAGAAATGAACGCCATCGATTTCCAGTGGGATGCCTCCTTGAGCAGTGTCTACGATTTCTATGCCTATCTCATCTCGCAGATAATCGAACAGCCATATATCATGATTGCCGATAAACCACACTATACGCACGCCGCTGTCGGCAAGACGGGCAAGCGCTCCGAAAAAACGCACATAGCCACGCGGCACAACAGTCTTGTACTCGAACCAGTAATCAAGTATATCGCCGAGCAGAAACAAATTGCAGGCATCGTCTTTGATACCGTCTAAAAAAGACACAATACGCTTTTCATGCCCACGGCGGTCGGTGATATACGAAGCTCCGAGATGAGCATCGCTGAGGAAATATGTGCGCGTGCGCCCGGGCCGGTTCATAACAGCCCCAGTTCAAGTTTTGCTTCCTCGCTCATCATGTCCTGCGTCCACTCGGGCTCGAAAACAATGTTTACGACAACACTTTTCACCCCGTCGACGCTCTCGAGCTTCATACGCACATCTTCTAAAATAAAATCTGCCATTGGACAATTGGGAGCCGTAAGGGTCATATCTACAACAAGATTACCGTCATCATCGAGGTCTATCTTATATACAAGGCCCAACTCATATATATCCACTGGAATTTCGGGGTCGTAAACGGTATGGAGCATCTCCACTACCTTTTCTTCTATTTTAAGTCGTTCTTCAGCATTCATATAAGCAAAATTACAAAAATTTTTATTGACAAAAGGGCTTTTTTATTGATATAAATGCTAATTTTGCAAAAAATGTAGTTTATAACACGACATTATACCTCGAACAAATAACAATCAAACCTATATTTTATGAAGAAATTTAAAACACTCCTTGCTCTCATAGTACTTGTAGCCGCATCGGCAATACCAGCCGCAGCTCAGTTCCGCTGGGGTCCGCGCGTAGGCGTCGAGGTCAACAAAATGAGCCTCAATACAGACGTGTTCAACAACGATAACCGTGCCGGCTTCACCGGTGGTCTGCAGGCCGAATTTACCGTACCCATTGTAAACATAGGATTCGACCTCTCTGTAATGTATTGCCACCGTATAAGCCAGAGCGACCCCATCAGCAACACAGGCTCCGCCGACACTGATGCAGCTCTCGAAAGCGGACGTCTCCGTAACCGCGACTATATCGAAATTCCGCTCAACTTCAAATATAAATTAGGACTGCCCGTTATAGGTAAGGTATTTACCCCCTACGTATTCACAGGCCCATCGGTAGCATTCCTCACTTCAAAGAAAGCCATCACCGAAGCTTATAAGAACAAATCTGTCGATGTAGCCTGGAACTTTGGCTTAGGCGTGCAGCTCGTATCGCATCTTCAGGTAAGTGCGTCCTACGGCCTCGGCCTCACCAAAAGTATCGAGACAATATCGAGCTTCCAGGGACAGAAGATTGAAGGCAAAAACAAATACTGGACAATAACAGCCGCATGGCTCTTCTGATTGACAAATACAAAACCATTAACTTTGCATAAATTATAAACATGCGACTTGTAATAGAACCTGATTACAACCAGCTCTCCACATGGGCCGGCAACTATGTTGCCTCACGCATCAATGCTGCAGCGCCAACTGCCGACAAGCCTTTCGTGCTCGGTTGCCCCACCGGCTCTTCGCCTCTGGGCATGTACCGCCGCCTTATCGAACTTTACAAAGAAGGAAAGGTATCGTTCAAGAATGTTGTAACATTCAATATGGACGAATATGTAGGCCTGCCTGAAGACCACCCCGAAAGCTACCACAGCTTTATGTGGAACAATTTCTTCAGCCATATCGACATTCTGCGCGAAAACGTGAATATCCTCAACGGCAATGCCCCCGACCTCGTTGCCGAGTGCGAACGCTTTGAAGCTAAAATCAAATCGTATGGCGGCATAGACCTCTTCATGGGTGGTGTAGGCCCCGACGGACACATCGCGTTCAACGAACCCGGCTCATCGCTCACTTCACGCACACGTCAGAAAACTCTCACCACCGACACTATCATAGCCAACGCCCGTTTCTTTGAAGGAAACACCGACCTCGTGCCCAAAACAGCTCTTACAGTAGGCGTAGGCACTGTTATGGATGCCCGCTCGGTTATGCTTATGGTAAACGGACACAACAAAGCCCGTGCACTTCGTCACGGTGTCGAAGGTGCTGTATCTCAGATGTGGACAATCTCTGCACTCCAGCTGCATCCCCACGCGATCATCGTTGCCGACGACGCTGCATGCGGTGAGCTCAAAGTCGACACCTACCGATATTTCAAAGACATAGAGAAGGCCAATCTCGACCCGGCCTCGCAACTCTGACATATTATCACACCGGCAAGGCTGCACCTATCGGGGCGGCCTTGCATTTTATTTCTGTGCCCTGTGATTGATACCATAAACGATTTTCTCTGGACTTACGTGCTCGTTGCAGTCCTTTTGGGAGCAGGACTGTGGTTCACCATACGTACTCGCGGCGTACAATTTACAGAATTCGGCGAAATGCTGCGCCTACTCGTACGCTCAGGGCGCAAATACGACAAACAATCGGACCGCCATTTGCCAAAGGGTAAAACAATCTCTTCCTTTCAGGCTTTTGCTGTGTCGCTTGCAAGCCGAGTCGGCACAGGAAACATCGCCGGCGTAGCAATCGCTATCGCCATGGGTGGGCCCGGTGCGGTTTTCTGGATGTGGGTGGTGGCAATCATAGGCTCATCAAACGCTTTTATCGAGTCTACCCTCGCCCAGCTGTTCAAAGTGCGTGGCGACCACTCATACCGAGGCGGCCCGGCATACTATATAAGCAAAGGCATCGGTTCGCGTGGCTATGCCGTAACATTTGCAATTCTTATTACCATCACATTTGGCCTGGCATTCAACTCCGTTCAAGCCAATACTATAGCGCTCGCACTCGAAAACACCTTCGGCACAAGCACTCTTGTCACCGCAGTATGCCTCACAGCACTGTCGCTGACAATAATATTCGGCGGCATCCAGCGTATCGCCCGTTTCAATGAGTGGCTTGTACCCGTTATGGCTCTGTTCTACATCATGCTCGCATTGTATGTTGTAGCCACGCGTATAAGCATGCTTCCTCATATACTCAAGCTGATAATCGACAACGCTTTCGGCCTGGAGCAGGCTATGGGCGGAAGCATAGGCATGGCCATGATTATGGGCGTCAAGCGAGGCCTTTTCAGCAACGAGGCCGGCGAAGGCTCAACACCGAACGCCGCCGCTACAGCTGCCGTATCTCATCCTGTAAAGCAAGGCCTCATGCAGACACTCGGTGTCTATGTCGACACAATGGTGGTGTGCACAGCCACAGCATTCATTATTCTTTGCAGCGGGCTCTATGATTCAGGCCTTACAGGAATAGTACTGACAGAGGCTGCTCTTTCGTGCGAAATAGGCAGTTTCGCCAAATATTTTCTTACGACAGCTGTCACAATGTTCGCTTTTAGCAGCATTATAGCGAATTATTATTATGGCGAGACCAATCTGCAGTTCATTTCCCATAGCCGCATCCTTGTCGTAGGCTTCCGTATTACTGTAGGCACAATCGTATTTCTCGGCAGCCTCGCAGCGCTCGACCTCGTATGGGCTCTCGCCGACATAACAATGGCTCTGATGACCCTATGCAATATCATAGCCATTCTCATACTCGGCCGCTATGCAATCAGCAGCCTTGACGACTACCGCAGACAGCGACACCGCGGGCTTGACCCACAATACAAGTCCTCAACCATATCCTCGATAGAAAACAAGACCGAGTGCTGGTAAAACGACGAAGCTCCGGCGCAGGGCCGAAGCTTCGTATAAATTTCTTCCGCAGCAATTGCGGTCAGCACTGTTTCACAGGAATTTTCTCGATGCGGAGTTCGTGACGTCTCCCCTCAAACTCCGTCGAGAAGAATACATCTACACACTCGAGGGCTACCTCGGGCTCTATGAAGCGACCGGGCAAAACGAGCACATTGGCATTGTTGTGCTCACGTGCAAGAGCGACCAACTCAGGTTTCCAGCAAAGCGCCGCGCGTATGCCCTGATGCTTGTTCAGGGTCATGGCTATGCCGTTGCCCGTGCCACAGATTGCTATTGCAGGATACACCTCGCCAGCTTCAACGGCAGCAGCGCAGGGATGCGCGAAATCGGGATAATCACAGCTCTCTGTGCTGAAAGTGCCAAAATCTTTATAAGAAATTCCTTTTGATTCGAGATAACCTTCGATGATGCCTTTGAGCTCAAAACCGGCATGGTCGCTACATAGACCCACAGGCAGTTTTTCTTTGAGAATGGTCATATTATGATTATGTTTTATACTTTTATCTTTGATTTAAACACCACAGGAGCGTCTATCGACGGCAAAGTTAACAATTTTTACTTGTTTTACGCATAAAATTAGCTACCTTTGTGAAAAATACGATATGAAAACTCTTGAAATATGCACAGGCGACCCAGAGGGCATACAGACCGCCTTTGAGGCCGGTGCCAACCGTATTGAACTATGCTCCGGGCTGGCAGAAGGCGGCCTCACTCCGTCAGTCGCTATTATTCGCTTTGCTTCAGAACTGAAGAAAGGTAGTGTGAACGTGCTCATTCGCCCCCGTGCAGGCGATTTTGTGTACACACCGGACGAAGTCAAAGTGATGACGGACGACATACGCAGTGCCATGGCTGCAGGAGCTTCGGGAATAGTAACAGGAGCTCTCACGCCTGAAGGAAAAGTCGACGTGCAGGCCTGCGCGGCCTTCATAGAAGCGGCCGGAGACGGAGCCGACAGCACTTTTCACCGCGCATTCGATGTAACAGCCGACCCGTGTGAGGCTTTGGAGACTATTATCGGATTAGGATTCAAACGCATACTCACCTCCGGGCAGGCGTCTTCGGCTCTTGAAGGTGCGTGCCTGATTGCCGCACTACGCAAGCAGGCACGAGGAAGAATCGAAATAATGGCCGGCGCTGGAATCTGTCCGGAAAATGCCGCTGAAATTCTCCGGCTCACAGATGCCGATGCTCTCCATGCTTCGGCACGCTCTCTCAAAAATTCGGCTATGAAAACTGCCGCGACCGACGCTACAATGGGCTCGGCCGACGCTGCCGACGGCAGCCGTATGGCAACAGATTATATAAAAGTCAATAAATTACACAACCTGATAAATCACCTATGAGAAAAGCAGCAATCTTATTGTTGACGCTTGCGCTGTTCTCCGACGCGCAGGCCCGCACCATTCTTACACCAAAAGCATCAGGCGACTATAAAGCTCGTCTTGAGGCTCAAAAGTCGATTGCCCGACGCATGTCGGCCTCAAAGGCAAAGACAAACGACGAGCGGCAGGCTCTTCAGTTCCTCTATGCATATATGCCTACTCCCGATGTACTCGACTACGACGAGGATTTCTACCTCGCAAACATACGCGCTGCGTTTCGTGCGGCAGAGGAAATGCCCTGGGGCGCGACTGTCCCCGACCGCGAATGGCGGCATTTTGTTCTCCCGGTGCGTGTAAACAACGAAAATCTCGACATGTCGCGGACGGAGTTCTATACCGAACTCAAAGACCGTGTAAAAGGCCTGTCGATGAAAGATGCTATCCTTGAAGTAAACCACTGGTGTCACGAAAAAGTAGCCTACCAGCCCTCCGATGCCCGCACCTCGTCGCCGCTCGCCACTGTATGCAACGCTCTTGGCCGTTGTGGCGAAGAATCGACATTTGCTGTGGCCGCTCTGCGCAGCGTAGGTATTCCAGCGCGTCAGGTATACACTCCGCGATGGGCTCATACCGACGACAATCATGCGTGGGTAGAGGCATGGGCTGACGGAAATTGGTATTTCCTCGGAGCCTGCGAGCCTGAGGCCGTTCTCAATCTCGGCTGGTTCAACGCACCGGCTTCGCGCGGAATGATGATGAGTACAAAAGTCACCGGTGCATACGACGGACCGGAGGAAGTGCTCAGCCGCGATGACATAGGAACTGTTATCAATGTCACATCGAACTACGCGCCGACAATCGACAATCCTGTTGTTGTTACCGATGCGCAAGGCAAACCGGCCGCCAGCGCAACTGTGCTCTACACGCTATACAACTATGCGGAATACTACCCCATTGCGCGGCGCACAGCCGACAGCATGGGGCATACCACTCTGAGCACCGGCATAGGCGATATGATTGTCTGGGCTACCGACGGCCGCAATTTCGGACTCGCCAAAAGTCTCCGTGGCGACACTCTGCACATAAAGCTCGACAAAGACGCTTCTTTCAGAGGCAGCATTGATTTCGACATTGTGCCGCCGGGCCAAAGCGGCAACATGCCTTTTGTGAGCGACGAAGCCGCAAGAATCAATGACTTCCGCAAAAATCAGGAGGATAGCATCCGCAAGGCTTATGAAGCCACGTTCCACACTCCGGAGAGCGCAACGAAATTCTGCGACTCTGTAAACTGGGACAGCGATGCGGCACAAGCGCTTTTCAACTCCCGTGGCAATCATGCGCTGATTGAGAGTTTTATGATGGGAACACCCGATCAGCTGAAGCCAAAGGCAAAAGCCCTGCTGCAGGCTATTCGCGTGAAAGACCTGCACGACATAAGCCTCGACGTTCTTGCCGACCACATTTCTACTCCTTTCGATACCGATGAGCTCTATAACGATTATGTGCTCAACCCTCGTGTCGAAAACGAAATGCTGACACCATACAAAGCATATTTCGCAGCAAACATTCCCGAAGATTTGCAAAACGACGCAGTCGATAATCCGGCTGTGCTTGCAAAATGGTTTGCCGACAACGTTTCTATCGACAATATCTACAACCCGGCAGGATACCGTACTTCGCCGGCATCTGTATGGGAATATCGTATAGCCGACAGCCGTTCGCGCGACATAGCTTTCGTAGCGGCCTGCCGCAGTTTAGGCATAGCTGCCCGTATCGACCCGGTAAGTCACGCCGTTCAATATGCTGGAGATAACGGGAAATGGGTCGACGTAAATTTCGGCAAAAAGGCCTCCGATATATCCACCGAAGGAAAAGGCTGTGTAAATCTATCGTCTGATGCCGACAAGCAGCCTAAATATTACTCTCAGTTCACCATTTCCCGAATCAACAATGGCGTGCCTCAGCTCTTTGAATTCGACGAAGGATGTGTCGCCGCCGAGCGAACCGCTTCCACTGGGCCAATACATTCTTACCACTGGCAAACGCCTGGCCGACGGTTCTGTGCTGTCGCGTGTATCATTTTTCGAAATCGAGTCCGACGATACAACAGTTGTAGCCCTTGATGTAAGAAGCGACAGTTCGGCACTGGAGGTAATAGGTTCTCTCGATGCCGAATTGCTCTACCGGCCACTCGACGGCGAGCCGCAGAGCATACTCTCCACCACAGGCCGCGGATATTATGTGCTCGCAATCATTGCTCCGGGACATGAACCGAGCTCGCACGCCATAAACGATATCGCTGCTGCTGCGTCGCAACTCGAAAGCGACGGCCGCAAAATACTGCTACTCTTCCCCGATGAAGCATCAGCCACTAAATTCAACGCCTCAGATTACGGAGAACTTCCATCGAATGCCATTATCGGCTCGGATATCGACGGCAAAATCCGCAACGCCATTATTTCAGGTCTCGAACTGCCCGACAGCACGCCATTGCCGCTTTTTGTTGTTGCCGATACTTTCAACAGAATTATCTTCAACCGCAACGGTTATTCAATCAACCTTGGAGAACAGTTCCACGACGTGCTTAGCCGCGTCAAGGAGTAATTCAATCTTCCATATTATTTAGCAACAACTGGACATGAAATTTTTCAATATATTTCTTTTTTTAGCCCTCACTGCCTATAGTGGTGCTGCACAGACTGCCGCAGATGCCTGCACAAGCATCATGGTAGGACGTAAGGCGTCGGCCGACGGCTCTGTAATTACAAGCCACACCTGCGACTCATGGTATCGCACATGGATGCAGATGACCGAACCCAAAGACTATCCCAACGATACGATTATGAGCATATACGAAGGTCGCATGCACACCGAGTATCCGACAAGTTCCGACGGCATGAAAGAGAAAGGTACAATACCGCAGGGACGTCACACTTACCGTATTTTCGACACCGCATATCCCTGCATGAACGAGCATCAGCTCGCTATGGGCGAGACTACGTATTCGGGACGCGATACGCTGGTGAACAAAAACGGTATGTTCATGATTGAAGAACTCGCACGCGTAGCCCTCGAACGATGCACTACAGCTCGCGAGGCTATAAGCCTCATGGGCAGTCTAATCAAGGAGTATGGCTACGGCGACGGCGGCGAATGTCTCACAATAGCCGACCCAAAGGAAGTATGGATTTTCGAGGTGCAGGGTGAAGGTCCCGACAAAATAGGCGGCGTATGGGCTGCACAACGCATCCCCGACGACCATATTGCTGTGTCGGCCAACATTAGTCGAATTGGCAAGCTAAATTTCGATGACAAAGATAATTTCATGGCATCGGACAACGTGAAAGACGTAGCAATACGCATGGGCCTTTGGGACGGCAAAGAAGAATTTTCGTTTTGGAAAGCCTATAGCGGAGTCAACTACAAGAAGGAACCGAAAAATTATGATATACGCGAACTATTCATAATGAATCAGCTCGCACCGAGCGCCGGTTTCAACGCTTCGATGGATGAACTTCCCGTGAGCGTCAAGCCTGACAAAAAAGTAGGCGTCGACGACGTGGCCCGCCTCTTGGCTTCATACTACGAAGGCACTCCCAATGCGCTGTGTGACCGTCTAAAAGTGAAAAATCCAAACAAAAAGACAGAAGAAGATGCCGCGCTGCCCGACTCTATTGTTAGCCCGGTGGCAAATCCGTGGATGCGTCCCGATGAAATCGCAGTCTACGAAGCTTTAGGCGACAGCACTATGCAGAACATCCGCACTGTGAGCGTGGCGTGGTGCGCATACTCCACCATAATACAATGCCGCGACTGGCTGCCTGATGCTGTCGGAGGTGTGGCATGGGTTTGTCTCGACAACCCCGGACAGTCGCCCCGCTTCCCTATCTTCGCCGGTTCGTCCGACGTGCCCGAAATGCTCAAAATATGCGGACAGCACCGCGAACGCGACGATGCAGCGCTCTGGCATTTCCGTAAGCCAAATCGCCTTGCCACTGTCCGCTGGGCCAAGAGCCGAGAGTTTACAGAGCCGGCCCGCGACTATTTCCTCAAAAAAGGCCTGCGCGAACTGCCTGCCATTGAAACCCTTTACAAACAATATATAAACGAAGGCAAACCCGACGAGGCTCAGGCCCTTATCACCGATTATCAACGCGATTTCTTCGGTGCTGCAATTCTTCGATGGGATGAACTCGGCAACAAACTCTGGAAAGACAACTGGACCGGATTCTAAAATGAAAATTGGAATCTTAAGCGACACCCACAGCTATTGGGACGACAGATATGCCGCACATTTCGCCGGATGCGATGAGATATGGCACGCAGGCGATATTGGCGACTACACTATTGTTCAGCGGCTTGAAGAAGTCGCTCCGGTAGTCCGCGCCGTATACGGAAACATCGACCACGGCACAGTGCGTCGCCGATGTCCCGAAAGAATCATCACCGACGTGGCCGGCATGCGACTATGGCTCGGCCACGTCGGCGGTTATCCTGGCAAGTATTCTCCGGGGGTGAGAGCCGAACTAATAAACAACGGCATTACGCTCATGGTAGCCGGGCACAGTCATATCCTCAGAGTGATGAACGACCCCAAACTCGGTCTGCTACATATAAATCCGGGAGCCGCAGGCCCATTCGGTTGGCAAGCCGTACGCACTCTGCTCCGACTCACCATAGAAAACGGCAAGCCTGCCGACCTCGAAGTCATCGAACTCTCGAAATCAAGAGCCATAGATTCCCAATAGAAAGCCGGCTCAGGCTCCATCAGTTCCCGGCTCCGTGGATAATCAGTATACGACACAAGATAAGAAATACTGCACATACAGTTCCGGCTTTGTGAAAATTGGTTCTGTCAAAGCACCCTCGCGTCGGCGTGCCTTTATATTGAAACTTATGCCGAAAGGTATAAGATATAAGTCATAAACCATTCGAGCAGCCTGCCGGCATACGACATCCAAAGACAGAAGGCTGTTGTCACGACTACAAGTACCATGTTTTTTTGTGCATCCGAATACCTTAAACAGAAATAGCCCCGTGAACAGGCAGCACTGAATTATCAAAGCCCCTGAGTAGGAGTCTGCACATACCGCATGACAACTCTGTGTCCGGGTGATGAAATATCAAAATATGTATTTAAATATTAAATAATGTTTATGCGGATAATTCTTTCGTTTTTAAAATTTGTTGCAATTGTTTTTAGCTTTACCTTTGTGGAATAAAGACAAACTATATAAAGAGTGAAACTTTTATCCATGAAAGCCACAAATATATTCCCGCTTCTTTGTGTAGCGACTTTAACAGCCGCACCTTTGCAGGCGCAGTCTCTCTCAAATGAGGATGCCGCAGCCCAAGCTACAAAAGCATATATGCCCGGCACTTCGGGATTCGGCAAAATCAAAGCCGACAGTGTAGAAATTTCGACAAACAAGCGCACCGTTACCGTAAACTACAACAAAGCGGCCTCATACCTTCCGCTTGCAGCCGAAGGTGTCGCAGCACTCAAAGCCGATGTTCTGAAAGAGCTCGGTCCTGAGTATGCCGGATATAAGGTAAAGCTCTATAGCGCCGGTAAATCGCTCGACGACATCGCTCTTTACCGACCGAAGAAAAACAATGGCCCTAAAGAAAAGAATGCTTTTGTTGTCCGCAAAGACCGACAGGCAGCACCATCGGGCCTCGACGGCGCCAACATTGCGCTTTGGCAAAGTCACGGTTGGTATTTCGAACCAAAGCTCAACCGTTGGGAATGGCAACGCGCACGTATATTCCAGACCGTGGAAGACCTGTATACACAAAGTTATGTAATGCCTTTCCTGATGCCGATGCTGGAAAATGCCGGCGCATATGTGATGTCGCCACGTGAACGCGATACCCAACGTGTAGAAATCATCGCCGACAACGACGGAAGTAAATTCGCCACCGGCCATTTCGACACTACCGGCAACTGGTCGGATGCCGGCAAAGCAGCGTTTGCATACAAAAAAGCGACTCTCGAAAACGGCGACCATCCGTTTACTGCCGGAACGGCTCTCAAAGCAAACCTCTCCGGCAAAAAAGAAGCGTCGGCAACGGCTCAGTGGAAAGCGTCAATACCATCGGACGGCAAGTATGCCGTTTATGTAAGCTATGTATCGCTCCCCAACAGCACCACAGCTGCCGAATATATTGTGAAAGCCGCCGACGGAGACCACTGTTTCACCATAAATCAGAAAATGGGTGGCGGAACATGGATTTACCTCGGCCATTTTCCTTTCAAAAAAAGCAACGGTGTTAAGACCATAGTCGAACTCTCCAACGCCGGAAAGAATAAAAAATCTGTAGTGACTGCCGATGCCGTAAAATTTGGCGGCGGCATGGGCAATGTAGCACGTAAGGTAAAAGACAGCACCGATGACATAGATTTTGAATATGTGACGAGCGGCTATCCCCGTTTTACCGAAGGCGCCCGTTATTTTCTGCAATGGGCCGGCGCTCCCGACAGCGTGTTTACACCGTCGGATTATGTCAACGATTACACCGACGACTACCGTAGCCGCGGCCTATGGGTCAACTGGCTTGCCGGCGGCTCGTCGATGCTCCCCGATAGCGAAGGTCTCGGCATTCCTGTAGACCTCAGTTTCGCATTTCATTCCGATGCCGGCACGACGATGAACGACTCGATTATCGGAACACTCGGCATATACTGCACTGCCGGCGACAAACTCGGCAACGGCAGCAACCGCGGAGTTTCGCGTGACTTTACCAACGATGTGATGACCAATATAGTCGATGATGTGCGTGCGTCGTTTGAACCCAACTGGACACGTCGCGGCATGTGGGACGAGAGTTATTTCGAGGCCCGTGTGCCTCAAGTTCCTGCAATGCTTCTCGAGCTCCTCTCGCATCAGAACTTCGCCGACATGAGCTATGGCCTCGACCCGGCTTTCCGCTTCGTGGTATCACGCGCCATATATAAAGGCATGCTCAAATTCCTTGCACGCCGCGACAACCGTAGCTATGTTGTGCAGCCGCTACCCGTAAGAAGCTTTGCTATTTCGGCTTCAGGCGCCGCCGATTACACCCTTACCTGGCAGGCGACTCCCGACAAAACCGAACCTACCGCAATGCCCTCATACTATATAATAGAAGAGCGCGTGGCCGACGGCGCATTCATTCCGGTAGCAAAAGTATCGGAACCGGCCTTCAACATCGCCGTAGACGACAACGAAATACACTCCTACCGCATAATCGCTGGCAACGACGGCGGTGTATCATTCCCCTCCGAAGTACTCGCACTTTGCAATGCCGGCACAGGCAAACCGTGTGTCACCATTGTCAACGGCTTTACACGTGTCAGCGCTCCCGACCGATTTGATTCAGGCGACATCGCCGGTTTCTACGATACCCGCGACCACGGCGTACCTTACGTTGAAGATATATCATTTATAGGCAGTATGTTCGAATTCCGTCGCAACATACCTTGGATGGATGATGACGCAGCCGGATTCGGCGCATCTCGTGCCAACTACGAAGACAAGGTTGTGGCAGGCAATACATTCGACTATGTGGTCACTCATGGCGAGGCTATTCGCAAAGCCGGTTTTTCATTCATATCATCGAGCGTCGACGCTTTCTGCAACGCAGGCGACAAACCGGCACTTGTAGACCTTATTCTCGGCAAACAGAAAGAAATCAAACAGGGCCGCGGCTTCTATGGCACCCGTTTTAAGGCTTTCCCCTCAGAGTTACAGTCGCGCATTTCCTCTCTTACTTCCGAAGGCACAAGTTTCTTTGTAAGCGGAGCTTTTGTGGCAACCGACATATGGGACAATCCCAACTCTTCGGAAGAAGTTGCCGAGGCCGACAAGAAATTTGCGCGCGACGTGCTCGGC
This sequence comes from Muribaculaceae bacterium, assembly GCA_003979155.1. GTDB lineage: Bacteria > Bacteroidota > Bacteroidia > Bacteroidales > Muribaculaceae > CAG-873. The sequence goes on along the minus strand of RYWL01000004.1, from coordinate 16,154 downwards.
TATAACTGGCGTGTCGGTCAGGCGACAGTCGAAGGCGAAGCTTATCAGGTGCAGACCCGTTATAAAGATTTTACAAAAGGCAGCTATGACTTCGTCACCGAACTCGGCCCTGAATGCTATGCCGTAGAATCGCCCGACTCCTTCTATCCCGTCGACACAGAGAAAGGCGCAACCTTCATGCGATACAGCGAAAACAACCTCATAGCAGGCACCATATTCGACAACGGCAATTACCGTACGACCGTAATCGGCTTCCCGTTCGAGACAATCAAAGATGCAGGCAATCGGGCACACCTCATGAAGCAAGTTCTCGATTTCCTCACCAATCCTACACCTGTAAACAAAAAGTAAGCAGCTGGTTAAAAGCCACAACACTAACAACAACCGCTAACTATTAAAAACAACATAACAAAGATGAAACCAACCGTTCAGTGCTTTCTTCCTTTTGCCGGCGAAGCCCAGATTAAAGCAACCGTGGCCTCGCTGCGTGAAAGCGCTCTTGTAGAAAAGATAACCCTTCTGTCGACCGACGCAACAGCAAAACCATGCCTCGGTTGCGACCTAATACATATCGATAGCATAAACTCATCGGCAACAATGAAGAAAATCGCCGATGCCGCCAATGCCGACTACATTCTCCTCTATACCAAGTACAATCATCTCGTGCCCGGATATCTCGCTATCGACCGCTTCGTAAAAATAGCTGCCGACACGCAGGCCGGCATGCTCTATGCCGACCACTACAGCGTTTCCGAAGGCAAACGCACAGCGTCGCCCGTAATTGACTATCAGAAGGGCTCGCTCCGCGACAATTTCAATTTCGGCTCGGTGCTTTTCTTCAGCAACAAAGACTTCCGTACAGCCGCTGCCGGCATCGACCGTGAATATACTGCTGCAGGCCTCTACGATTTGCGACTCCGCCTCAGCCGTATTGCACCCATTGTTCACATCAATGAGTACCTTTACAGCGACGTTGAACTCGACACGCGTAAATCCGGCGAAAAAATCTTTGATTACGTCGACCCGAAGAACCGTGGCGTGCAGATTGAAATGGAGGAAGCATGCACAGAGCATCTCAAAGCCGTAGGCGCATATCTCGAGCCCGTATTCGACAAAATCGAATTCGACAAAGGCGATTTCGAATATGAGGCATCAGTAATAATCCCCGTCCGCAACCGTGTGCGCACAATACGCGACGCAATCCGTAGCGTCCTCTCTCAGAAAGCCGACTTCAAGTTTAATCTCATCATCATCGACAACCACTCTACCGACGGCACCACAGAGGCTATCGACGAGTTCAAAGACGACGAACGTCTGATACATATCGTACCCGAACGCGATGACCTCGGCATCGGCGGATGCTGGAATGTAGGCGCTCACCACAGCAAAGCAGGCAAATTTTGCGTGCAGCTCGACTCCGACGACGTATACTCCGACGAGAATACTCTCGCCAAAATGGTAAAGGCTTTCTACGATAATAATTCGGGCATGGTTGTCGGAACATACCGCCTCACCGACATAGAACTCAATACTATTCCGCCGGGCATTATCGACCACCGCGAATGGACTCCCGAGAACGGACGCAACAATGCCCTCCGCATCAACGGGCTCGGTGCTCCGCGTGCGTTCTACACACCCATGCTCCGCGAAATCATGGTGCCCAACACTTCCTATGGCGAAGACTACGCTCTCGGACTGGCTTTCTCACGCAAGAATCAGATAGGACGTGTCTACGACGTTGTTTACAACTGCCGTCGCTGGGAGGACAATTCAGACGCAGCACTCGACATAAATAAAGTGAACGCCAACGACCTTTATAAAGACCGTATCCGCACCTGGGAACTTGAAGCACGTATAGCTCTCAACAAACAGAATAAATAATGCCGACAGCCGATAAAATAGATACGTTCATAAATGCTCAGCTTGCCGAGTGGCCACTTGCCGCTGCCAATTTCAAAGCCCTCGAAAATGTCGAGGTCAAAGAAATTGACATGCCAGGCATGCCCATGAAGGTACAGTTCAACCCGGCGCGAATAGTATCGTCGGGAGCCAAAGTCGACGCGGCATCTCTCAAAGCGCGAAAGTGCTTTCTCTGCGATGCCAACCGTCCGTCCGAACAGCGCGGCATTGCCTGGGGAGGACGCTACACTATCCTTGTCAACCCCTTCCCTATATTTCCCCGTCATCTCACGATTCCCGACAACAGCCACACCCTGCAACTTATCAAAGGCCGCATTGCCGACATGGCACGGCTGGTGTCGGAACTCTCCGGATACACGGTGTTCTACAACGGCCCGAAATGCGGGGCTTCGGCTCCCGACCACATGCATTTTCAGGCCGGGAATTCCGACTTCCTCACCATTGGCGACGCAGTCGAAAACGCCGAACTTCAGACAATTGCAGAAGCCGATGGAGCCATACTCTCACTTGCAGCCGGCCTGCCGCTCAATGTATTTGTCATAGATTCGACCTCAGCCGAAAGCGCTGAAATAATTTTTGACAGATTATATGAAGCTCTTCCTGTCGGCGAAGGAGATACAGAGCCCATGATGAACGTGCTCTGCTACGCCACTGCCGCCGGCGTGCGCACACTTGTCGTTCCCCGCAAGAAGCACCGTCCGTCGTTCTATGGCACCGAAGGCTCGGAGTGTATGCTTCTCAGCCCGGCATCGGTAGATATGGGTGGTGTTTTCATCACTCCTCGCCGCGAAGACTTCGAACGCCTCGACAGCGACATTATCCGCCGTGTCTTCGACGAGCTCTGCCTGTCGAAAGATGAAATAGACGCAATTGCGGCAAAGCTGATGTAAGTAAAACGTAAAAATACTATCTAAACGCTATTTTCTTATCCGATAATGCAAGGAGAACCCACAATCAAAGTAGGTATTCTGAACGCTCCTCAGATACAGATATCGCTGATGCAGCCCTATTGCTGCGCAGAAGTTCCCGGCACTTTGACCGGAACTCAGACATTCGCCGTAACTCGCAACGGCAAGATAGAGTGGCAAGGACGTAATTACACTCGACTTGACTTCTCTGCAGCCGGTGACGATGCCACTTTTGAGGTCTCCGATGTAATTATAGGGGTTAATTTCCATTGGGAACGGCGCGAAACCCAGCAATTCTGTGGAAATATAAGCCTTATAGTTGAGAACGGCGCTATCACACTAATCAACATACTGCCGGTGGAGAGTTATCTCACAAGTGTTATAAGTTCGGAAATGAGCGCCACGGCCAATCTTGAGTTCCTCAAGGCGCATGCCGTGATTTCACGAAGCTGGATACTGGCACAGATTGAGCGGCGCTGGCACAAGGATGAGACCTGCAACTGCAAATCATGTACCCGTACAGACAACGAGATTGTCCGTTGGTACGACCGCGACGACCATGTCAACTTCGACGTGTGCGCCGACGATCACTGCCAGCGCTACCAGGGCATAACCCGTCAGAGCACGCCTACAGTGCGGCAAGCTATCGAAGCAACACGCGGGCTCGTACTCACTGACAACTGCGGCAAGCTCTGCGACGCACGCTTCTCGAAGTGTTGCGGCGGAGTATTTGAAGAATTCGACAACTGCTGGGAACCCCGGCATCATCATTATCTCGTGGCACGCCGCGACTCCGACACCACAACCGACTTCCCCGACCTGCGTGTTGAGGAAAACGCGAAAAAATGGATTCTCGGAACTCCGGATGCATTCTGCAACACTTCCGACGCCCGGATTCTCGGTCAAGTGCTCAACAATTACGACCAGGAGACATCCGACTTTTACCGCTGGACGGTAGAATATACTCAGGATGAGCTGTCGGCTCTCATTCGTGAGCGTTCGGGCATCGACTTTGGCCAAATAATATCGCTCGAGCCTCTCGAACGCGGCACATCGGGTCGCATAGTCCGGCTGAAAATCGCCGGAACGAAACGCACCATGACCATAGGCAAGGAACTTGAAATACGACGCACGCTTTCGTCTTCCCATCTGTATTCGTCGGCATTCGTTGTGGAGACTGAGACTTTTGAGGACGACGCAGTTCCGTGCAAATTCACACTTCGTGGGGCCGGCTGGGGTCATGGTGTCGGTCTGTGCCAGATTGGTGCTGCCGTAATGAGCGCCCGCGGCTACTCCTTCGACAAAATTCTTTTCCACTATTTTCCCGGAGCCTCTCTCAGTAATCTTTATTAATATCTTTGATGAAAAACACAAGCAAACGTAACCCCTGGGCATGGATTCCGACGCTTTACTTTGCGCAAGGTCTGCCTTACGTAGCCGTGATGACAATCTCGGTGATTATGTACAAGCGTCTCGGCATCTCCAACACCGACATCGCCTTATATACCGGCTGGCTCTATCTGCCGTGGGTAATCAAACCCTTCTGGAGTCCATTTGTCGACATTATAAAGACCAAGCGCTGGTGGACGCTCACCATGCAGTGGATAATAGCGTTCGCACTTGCAGGCATCGCATTCGCCATTCCGGCTCCATTCTTCTTTCAGCTTACTCTTGCCATTTTCTGGCTTGTTGGCTTCACCTCGGCCACACACGATATAGCAGCCGACGGCTTCTATATGCACGCCCTTACTGAGCACGAGCAGTCGCTCTATGTAGGTATTCGTTCAACATTTTATCGCATCGCTACAGTGGCGGGGCAAGGTCTGCTTGTGATTATAGCCGGATTCATCGAGACCAATTCGGGACTCGCGCCAGTGGCTGTGACTGTCAACGCCGACCCGGCCGCAGAATGGAAAGCGCCACAGCTCGACGCAATATATTCGGCATCGTCCGACCTTGCAGGAGAGCTCGAATTCTTCACTCCCGTAAATGACATCAATGTTGCAGTAAATACGCCCGAAGAGGTGACTGTGATGGTCAACGGCAAAGAGGAAACAATGCCATTCGGGCGCTACTCGGCAATAATGCGCGATTCTGTAAAGAATATGAACGAGCGCAACGGGTTCGTCGTGGCAGAGACAAAAGCTGCCGCAGCCGGAGAGGCTACGGTTGCTGCCGACAAGGGTCCCTCGTCATTCACCGCATGGGTGAAAAAGCATTTCGGCGAAGACCGTCAGCCATTCACAGCCCGAGACAATAACTTTGCCATTGTTGGAGTACGTCTCAACAAACAACCGAAGCAGGGCGAGGAGATTGTGCTCAACGTAACTCATAAGTCGGGCGACCAAAGCATCAAACTTGAGCAGAACAAGCTCTCCACACGCTTTATATTCACCGCCGACAACTGGGACAAACCCGCTTATCTGTTCTACGAAGTCGACCATAAACTCACACAACCCACAACAGCGAGCTTCGAAGGCGCCTCTGGCAACATACCACTTGCATGGTCAATTGTCTTTGCTGTTCTGTCGGCATTCTTCTTCATAGTCGCCGCATATCACAGCTGGGCACTGCCGCGTCCGGCAAGCGACGGAAACAATGAAGCCGGCAACTCTGCATCGAGCATCATTGCAGAGTTCTTCGAGACATTCAAATCATTCTTCAACAAGCCCCAGGCATGGGTGGCAATAGCCTTCATGCTGCTTTACCGTCTGCCGGAGGCTCAGCTTGTAAAACTCATCAATCCGTTCCTGCTCGACCCTATCGACAAAGGTGGTCTCGGACTCACAACCGGTGAAGTAGGCGTTGTCTACGGCACTGTCGGTATCATTGGTCTTACTCTCGGCGGCATAATCGGCGGCATTGTAGCGGCAAAAGGCGGCCTCAAAAAGTGGCTGTGGCCCATGGCATGGTCAATGTCGCTCACATGCCTCACTTTTGTCTACCTTAGCTACGCGAGCGATCACAGCCTCCTCACGGTAAACATCTGCGTGTTCGTCGAACAGTTCGGCTATGGCTTCGGCTTTACAGCCTATATGCTCTACCTTATCTACTTCTCCGAAGGCAAACACAAAACGGCTCACTACGCTATCTGTACGGGTTTCATGGCTCTTGGCATGATGTTGCCTGGCATGGCTGCAGGCTGGCTACAGGAGACAATCGGCTACCGCCATTTCTTCATCTGGACAATGATTTGCTGCGCCGCTACAATCGGCATATGCGCTTTTATAAAAATTGACCCGAACTTCGGACGTAAAATAGAGAAACAATGAAACAAACGATATTAGCGACTCTTTGCGCTGCGGTGACACTCAGCCTCGCCGCACAGGTAAAACCCGGCATAGAAGTTCTCCGCGACAACAACTTCGAAGGACTCCATGGCAAACGAGTGGGACTTATAACCAACCCCACAGGAGTTGACAACAATCTCAAGTCGACAATTGATATACTCTTCGAAGCTCCCGATGTAGAACTCGTAGGCCTTTATTCGCCTGAACACGGCGTACGCGGCGATGTCCATGCCGGCGACAAGGTCGATGCGTCGGTCGACAAAGCCACAGGAGTACCAATGTACTCCATATATGGAGCGACCTACAAACCCACACCCGAAATGCTCAAAGACGTGGATGTGCTTATATACGACATTCAGGATAACGGTTGCCGCTCGTTCACATTCATCTCTACCATGGGAGCCGCTATGGAAGCCTGCGCCGAGCAAGGCAAGAAATTCATGGTACTCGACCGCCCGAACCCTATCGGAGGCGACAAAATAGAGGGCAATATCGTGGAAGACTCGTGCTTCTCATTCGTCAGCAAATTTCCCATTCCATATCTCTATGGCCTCACGCCAGGCGAACTCGCTATGTATCTTAACGAAGAACGACTGATTGCCGGCGGCAAGAAAACCGACCTCACCGTTGTGCCTATGGAAGGATACAAGCGCGATATGGATTTCCGTGCTACAGGCATGCCGTGGGTTCTTCCCTCCCCTCATATTCCAACATCCGAAACGGCGCTCTACTATCCTATGTCGGGTATTTTGGGCGAGCTCTACGCCATTTCTATCGGCGTTGGCTATACCGAACCTTTCAAACTATTCTGCGCCGAATGGATTGACGCGCCCGAACTCGCACGTCGTATGAACGGCCTCAATTTGCCCGGCATGAAATTCCGCCCCATATACATCAAGCCTTTCTACAGCACCGGCAAGGGCGAGAATCTGCAGGGTATAGAGGCTTATGTGGTTGATAAGAATATAGCACCTATCACTCTCACGCAATTCTATGTGATGCAGGAGCTTGCCGATATGTATCCCGACAAAAAACTCTTCGACATCGGAGACCAGAGCCGCATGAACATGTTCGACAAAGTGACTGGCAGCAAGGAAATTCGCCGCCGCTTCACCAAAAACTATAAAGTGGCCGATATCGAAGACTATTGGAATAAAGACGTGGATACATTCAGAAAAGCATCCGCTAAATACCACCTCTACAAATAATGGACAACTACAAAAAGTTCATACGGGAAATAAGCCGTACTGTACCCCGGACGCGCATTTACAGCGACGATTTGCGTTGTCTCGCATGGGGCACTGATGCGGGATTCTACCGTCTTCTTCCCAAGGTCGTGGTGCGTGTGGCCGACGAGAACGAAGTAACGGCAGTGCTCCAGCAGGCAACAGCATTGAAATTGCCGCTTACATTCCGTGCGGCAGGCACAAGTCTGTCCGGCCAGGCTATTTCCGACTCAATTATCATTGAGGCCGGTACATTATGGGACAAATACCGGCTGCTCGACCCCGAAGCCAAAGGCATAGCACTGCAGCCCGGTATCCGAGGCGCGCGCGTCGACGAAATCCTTGCGCCCTATGGCCGCGTCTTCTCGCCCGACCCTGCATCAAAAAAAGCCGCTATGGTTGGCGGTATTGTAGCAAATAACGCATCGGGCATGAAGTGCGGCACACACGCCAACAGCGACCGCATACTCCGCGACATTCGCATTGTTCTTGCCGACGGCACTGTGCTCGACACTGCCGACGAAACATCGCGCAAAGCGTTCGCCGACAAGCACAGCTCCCTGCTCGACGAAATAAAGGCAATCCGCGACGAAGTGCGCCAAGATCCGGAACTGACACAGCTCATACAGCACAAATATTCCATAAAGAACGTTACGGGTCTCAACATACTGCCTTTCGTCCTTTTCGACGACCCGTTCGACATCATCGCACACTGTATGGTGGGCAGCGAAGGCACACTCGCGTTTATAAGCGAAGTGAGATTCAACACCAAGCTCAAGCAGCCTTATGCCGCATCGGCAATGATATACTTCGATGATATGGCCGAAGCATGCCGTGCTGTAGTGGCAATGCGTAAGAGCGCTCCGGTGCAGGCATGCGAACTTCTCGACAGTAAATCGCTCCGGTCTGTAAACGATACAACCGGCAGCAATCTCACGGCACTGCTCGTCCAGACCGAAGCAGAGACTGCCGAACAACTTGACCGACAGATTAATGCCACGCTCGACGTAATCAGAAACTTCAAGCTTTTCAAACCTGCTCATTTTTCAACCGACGCAGCCGAAGTCGCAGCATGGTGGGAAATGCGCTCGGGCATATTCCCGGCTGTGGGCGGTACGCGCAAACCGGGTACAACAGTATTAATCGAGGATATCGCATTCCATATCGACGATTTGCCTGAGGCTTCGGTAGAACTCGCCCGCCTTCTTGAAGACTGCGGCTACGACGACGCATGCATCTATGGACATGCGCTTGAAGGCAACTACCATTTCATAATCTCCCAATCATTTGACACAGAGGAAGAGGTGAACAAATACCGCAACCTCATGAGTCATATAGAAGAGCTCGTTGTACGACGCTACGACGGCTCTCTCAAGGCCGAGCACGGCACAGGGCGCAACATGGCACCCTTTGTTGAGTCAGAATGGGGCTCCAAGGCATGGACAATAATGAAGCGGCTCAAAAAAGCTTTCGACCCGCTGGAGCTGCTGAATCCCGGTGTCATATTCAATGATGACCCCGAGTGCTTTGTGCACGGCATGAAACCGCTGCCCCTTACCTCCCCGATAGTCGACAAATGTATCGAGTGCGGTTTCTGCGAGCCCAATTGTGTCAGTTGCGGCTTTACGCTGTCTGCCCGGCAGCGCATCGTGGCGCACAGAGAAATATCACGTCTGAAATCGGACAACGGAGACCCCGAACGGCTGAAATCTCTTATAGACAGCTATAAATATTACGGAGCCGATACATGCGCAGGCGACGGCCTGTGCAGCACATCGTGTCCGATGAAAATAAATACCGGCGACCTTATTCATGAGGTAAGAGAGCAGGCACTGACAACAAACCAAAAGAAACTCGGACGCTGGGCGGCACAACACCTTGCAGGTGTCTCTACTGGTTTGCGCATAGCACTTGGAACCGCGTCGGTAGCCCACGCCATGATTGGAGACAAAGGAGTTGAAGCTCTCGGCAAAGGGCTTCACAAACTCGGAATGCCGCTATGGACTTCTGCCCTGCCAGTTCCATATAATCCGATCGAAACCGTGTCGGCGCAGACTGAGCCGCAGAAGCTAAAGGTTGTCTATTATCCATCGTGCATCAACCGCACCATGGGACGATCGGAAGAATCGGACACAACAATCCGGCCATTAGTGGATATGTTTGTGAACCTCTGCAACAAAGCCGGATACGAAGTCATATTTCCACAAAATCTCAAAGACCTGTGCTGCGGCATGATATGGGAAAGCAAAGGTATGCCCGATATCGCCGACCAAAAACTGTCGGAACTCGAGATTGCGCTGATTTCCGCATCGGAAAACGGTCGCTGGCCCATTGTATGCGATCAAAGCCCGTGTCTGCACCGTATGACAGAGCATATTAAGTCGGTTAAACTATACGAACCGGCCGAATTCATCCACGACTGTCTGGCTCAGAATCTTGTATTCCACCGCCATGACACACCTGTGGCCGTGCACATCACTTGCTCGACACGCCGTATGGGCATTGCCGACAAAATAGTGAAACTCGCCGGCATGTGCTCGGCTCATGTACTCGTTCCCGAACAAGTGGGCTGTTGCGGCTTTGCAGGCGACAAGGGTTTCACCCATCCCGAACTCAATGCATGGGGACTCCGCAAACTTCGCGAGCAGATAGAGAAAGCCGGAATCAAATACGGTTACTCCAATTCGCGCACCTGCGAAATAGGCCTGACCACCAACTCGGGAATTCCATATAAGTCGATTGTGTATCTTGTAGACGAGTGCACCACTCCGTCTGCCCAGCCCAAATATCGCGATAACATATGAAACAGCATTCTCAGAATATGATATCAGAGAATCCGAAGCCTCAAAAAGTAAGCGGACGTCTGCTCGCGCTTGATATTCTTCGAGGAATCACAATAGCCGGAATGATTCTGGTGAATAACCCCGGCTCGTGGGGACACATGTATGCTCCGCTCAGGCATGCCGAGTGGAACGGGCTCACACCCACTGACCTTGTTTTTCCGTTCTTCATGTTCATCATGGGTATTTCCACATATTTTTCACTCAGGAAATACGATTTTAAATTCTCCGTCAAATCGTTCTGGAAAATACTACGCCGCTCAGTGCTGCTCTTCCTCATCGGCATGGCGGTGGCATGGTTCGGACTGTTTCTACGCGGCCTTAATAACGATGCCACATTTCTCGAGGCTGTTTTCAACTTTGACCGCATCCGCCTCCTCGGTGTCATTCCCCGACTGGCACTCTGCTACGGCGTAGGAGCCACAATGGCACTGCTTATACCACGCAAAGGACTGCCTTTGACAGTGGTTGCCATGCTCGTGGTTTATGCCATTGTTCTTATATTCGGCAACGGATTTGAATTCAGCGACAAAAATGTGCTCTATATAGTGGACAACAAAATCATCGGGCCCAATCATCTGTATAAAGAGACCATAGGCGATATATCGCTTCATCTCGATCCCGAAGGGCTGCTCAGTACATTCCCCTCGATAGCGCACATGCTCATTGGCTTCCTCTGCGGAGGTCTGATTATGAGCACTCGCGACAACGAATTGCGCATCAACAAGCTGTTTATCGTTGGCGTAATACTTACATTCTCAGGGTTCCTTCTCGACTACGGCATACCTGTAAATAAAAAAATATGGTCGCCCACGTTCGTTCTCACCACATGTGGTCTTGCATCGAGTTTCCTCGGGCTTCTCATATGGATTATAGATATAAAAGGCTATCGCCGCTGGTGTCGGTTCTTTGAGGTATTCGGCATCAACCCCCTTTTCCTCTACTGCCTCGGAGCCGTGATGACACTTCTCATAAGTTTTATCAGAGTGCCTTTCGGTGAGAGTACAATGTCAATAAAAGGTATTGTCTACAGCGAATATTTACTTCCGCTTTGTGGAGACGACGCAACCTTTGCATCATTTATGTTCGCCGTAGTTTTCCTTGTTGTGAACTGGCTAATAGGATTGATTCTATATAAAAAGAAAATATATATAAAACTATGATATTAATAGCTGACTGCGGAAGCACCAAAATCGACTGGTGCGCCCTCAAAAACGGCAAACTGGAAAAGCAGATATTCACCATGGGCATGAATGCCGTCATGCTCTCAGAGGAAGAAATTCGCGAACGAATAGCAGCCGAACTCATTCCCGAGCTCGGCAATTTCGCGGAGCAAATATCTGCCGTGTTTTTCTACGGTGCCGGATGTATCTCCGAGGAGGTATGCTCCAATGTGGCACATGCAATAAAGGCAAACATCTCCTCGGCCGAGACTGTGGAGGTATACACCGACCTGCTCGCTGCGGCCCGCTCCCTCTGCGGCCACGAGCCCGGCATTGCCTGCATAATGGGCACAGGTTCGAATTCATGCCTATACGACGGACAGGCGATAGTGCAGAATGTATCGCCTTTGGGCTACGTGCTCGGCGACGAAGGTTCGGGAGCAGTGCTTGGCAAACTCTTCCTCGGCGACGTGCTCAAAAAACAACTGCCGGCCGAGGTGTGCGATCGTTTCCTCAGCGAATACGACCTTGATTTGCTCACCATCATCCGCAGAGTATACAAAGAGCCTTTCGCAAACCGTTTCCTGGCCTCGGTGACACCATTCCTGAGCAAAAACATCAACGTTCCCGAGATTCACGAACTCGTATACAACGCTTTCCGCGCATTTTTCCGTCGCAATATTCGTCAATACACCCAATATGAATCGCATAATGTGAATTTCATAGGCTCAATCGCCTATTACTTCGCCGATGTTCTGCGCGAAGCTGCTGAAGCCGAGGGTTGTAAAATCGGTAGCATCGTAAAAAGTCCTATGAAAGGTCTTATTGCTTTCCACTCTTAATCATCACGACAATGGCATTTGTAAAAATCAGCGAGCAACCCTCGCTTTACAACGACCTCGAGAAGAAATCGGTCGCTGAGATTATTCACGACATCAACAACGAAGATAAAAAGGTGGCTCTTGCCGTAGAGAAAGCTATGCCTCAAATCAGCCGCCTTGTCGAACAGATAGTACCCCGCATGAAACGTGGCGGCCGTATTTTTTATATCGGTGCCGGTACATCAGGACGCCTCGGTGTGCTCGACGCCTCGGAAATACCTCCGACATTCGGCATGGAGCCTTCGTGGGTAATCGGCATAATCGCAGGCGGCGATATCGCCCTGCGCAATCCGGTCGAGAATGCCGAAGACGACGTTCTCCAGGGTTGGCGCGACCTTGAGAAATTTAACATCAATGAGCTCGACACTGTAATCGGCATTGCCGCATCGGGCACTACACCATATGTGATTGAAGCTCTCAAAGAGTGCCGCAAACGCGGTATTCTCACAGCTGCCATAACATCTAACCCTGATGCCCCCGTCTCCGAAGCCGCCGAAATTCCTATCGAGATGATTGTCGGACCGGAATATGTCACGGGCTCATCGCGTATGAAGAGCGGCACAGGACAAAAGATGATATGTAACATGATTACAACTGCCACAATGATTAAAATGGGCAGGGTAAAAGGCAATAAAATGGTGAACATGCAGCTCTCGAATGCAAAACTCGTAGACCGCGGCACTCGCATGATTGTGGAAGAACTCGGTCTGCCTTACGACGAGGCCCGTCGTCTGCTGCTTATGCATGGCTCTGTAAAGAAAGCCGTCGACGATTACCGAGAGGGACACGCCAATTCCTAAGAGTTGCCTAAAATGAAAGCACTTAATATAGCACTGTCTGTAATGCTCTCTGCCACCTGCTTTGCAGCCCAAGGAACCGATTTTGGCGAGCTCTATTATCAACGGGCATCGTTATTCGATACGCTCGGCACAAATCCGTCGTCAATAGTGATGCTCGGCAACAGCCTCACACACGGTTGCGAGTGGCACGAGCTCCTCGGCAACCCCAATGTGGTAAACCGTGGCATAAACGGTGACATCGCCGAAGGCATCGACTTGCGACTCGACGGAATTCTTCGCGGCAAACCGGCCAAAATATTTCTGCTCTGCGGCGTGAACGATGTAAGCCACGACCTGTCGGCCGACTCGATAGCATCGGCAGTGGAAGCAATTACAGAGCGTATACGTCGCGAATCGCCTACGACAAAAGTCTACCTCCAGTCGCTCCTGCCGATAAATAATTCGTTCGGACGCTATAAACGTATTTTCGGCAAAGAGCAGACCATACGCGACATCAATACCCTCCTCGAAAAACATGCCGCGAAAAGCGGCATCACGTGGATTAATCTCTATCCTTCGTTTGCCGATGAGAACGGCAATCTCCGCGCCGACCTGACCAACGACGGCCTGCATCTGCTTGGACCAGGATACATTATCTGGAGAGAATTGATTCTGCCATATATAAACGAATAAAAGTTTGTCAAAACACACCGCATGGATATCGACGACAGCAGCCAGCAGAAGCTGATAGAGCTCTACGACACAAGCGCCCTTGTGCTGGCTCCTCCGGGCTGTGGTAAGACGCACATTCTTGCCCGTCGCATATTCCATGCAAATGCAATGCACAGCATCGAGTTCGACAAGATGCTGTGCATCACTTTTACCAACCGGGCGGCACGCGAAATGAAATCGCGCATCACGGCTTATTTCGGTTACTCTCCACAAGGTCTTTTTGTGGGCAATATACATCGCTTCTGCCTGCGCTTTCTTTATGTCAACGGTCTCATAGAGCCCGACACATCTGTTCTCGACGAAGAAGACCTGCTTGACTACCTGCTCACATCGTTTGGAATATCAAAATCCGACGATGTAAAAAACTTCCTCGAGTCAGCGGCATACATTTACCAGTGCGACAACGACCATCCTTCGTGGGTCATGCGTCGTCCGTCGGTATTACCGTCGGACCGTATGCGCAAACTCGTGGCCGAATTCGTAAAGTTCAAGGCTGAGAACAAACTTATCGATTTCGATGAAATTCTTCTGAAAACATACACAGCCTTGCTCTACACCGGCAGCGAGCCCTATCGCATGACCGGTTATACATGGGTTCAGGTCGACGAGACGCAGGACATGACACCACTGCAGCTCGCCATTATCGAACTCGTTTCTGACAGCGTAGACCACACGGCACTATTTCTCGGCGATGAGCAACAGGCCATTTTCAGTTTCTTAGGCGCCGGAGGGCGAGCCCTCGACATCGTAAAACGTATGTGCAAAGGCAAAATACTGCATTTATATCGCAATTACCGCTCGCCCTCATATCTCGTGTCGCTGTGCAACGAACTTGCCGGCCGCTGGCTCGGAATAGACAGCACGCTGCTCCCTTCAGCAATAGCCGAAGACAATGCCGAAGCCCCTCTGACTGCATATCATGCATCAGAAAACACGCTGCGGGTAATGGCTGCGGCACAGGCCCGATACTGGCTCGAAACCAATCCCGACGAGAGTATCACCATTCTTGTCCGCACAAACCGCGAAGGCGACGATATGTCGCATACGCTTTCGGCTCTTGGTTTGCCACATTTCCATATCTCGAAGCAGGATGTCTTTCATCAGACAAGCTTCAAAACCATATGGTCGCATCTCGCTGTGGTGGCTAATCCTCTGCAGTGGCATGCGTGGAGCCGACTTCTGTATCAGACCGACACCATCCGTACCCTCAGAGAAGCCCGGCGTCTTGTGGCAGAACTGAGGGCAAGGGCAATTTCAGTCGACGACTTGTTTCTGCCGCCTTCGCAGTGGCGTCTGTCGCGTTTCTGCAACAGCATGAATAACGGCGGCATTGTAGTTGTATTCGACACCGAAACGACCGGGCTCGATATTTTCAATGACGATATCGTGCAGATTTCTGCCATAAAAATGAAAGACGGAGAGATTATCGCCGGCACGAAATTCGAAGTTTTTATCACAACGGACAAGACTCTGCCGCCAACGCTGAAAGACAGCTTGCCCAACCAGTTGGTCGAAATATATGCCGATGCCCGGAAATATAGTCCGGCCGAAGCCATGGCGATGTTCACGGCATATATTGGCGACGCGTCGGCGCTTGCCGGGCACAATATTGCCTTCGACTGTGGTATTCTGCGCAATTACATATCACGAGTCTTATCGCGCGAACCGGCAGATATATTCAGCGACGAGATCCGACAGATTGACACTCTCGCAATATCTCGACTGCTGTATCCCCACTTACGCACTCATACCCTGGCGGCTCTTATCGATTATTTTAAAATTGACGGGCACAACAGTCATAATGCCTCGGACGACGTAGCCGCCACGGCCGAGCTCATCAAAGCTCTTATACCAGAGGCGGCGACACGCTTCACCGACTCCACTGTCGACGAGCCCTATATACACCGGCCGAGCCAGCAGATTCTGCGCATAGCAGCGCGTCTGAAAAAGAAATATGGAGATTTTTACAGTTCGACCCGACTGAGGACAACATTGCCGGGGTTCTCGCTCTCAGAAGCAGTGAATGAAGCTCATCAATATCTCACGTCGACCGACTGCATAGAGCCGATACAGCATTTAGACTACATACTGCAGCTAATCGATAATTTCATAGTGGATACATGTTCAGAGCCAGGATTTGCCACACAACTCACGGCGCACCTCTACGACTTGCTCACCTTCCACGAATCCGACCTCTTTGCATGCGGACTGGTCAAAGAACGCCTGTCGGTGATGACAGTGCACAAAGCCAAAGGTCTCGAATCCGATAATGTGATAGTGGCAAATGCAAGCTCGCGTTTTGGCCGCGCCGACGAAAGCATCCGTTTGTTATACGTGGCATTCTCACGCGCACGCCGACGTCTGGCCGTGGGCATAGGCCGACCGCACGACAATGTGATGAATTCGCTCATACAT
>RYWL01000052.1 GCA_003979155.1 Muribaculaceae bacterium | reverse complement strand
TTATTTCTCTCCGAAAACTCACTTCTGTTAACAATCGTTTTTAAACAAGCTCTTAATGCAAAGGTAACTAATTTTATGCAGACATGCAACACAGCCACATCACCGCTCACTGCTTCAAGAGCCTTTGCGCAAGGACGGCGTACTCCGAGGCGAATGCGAACTGGTGGAAAGGCTTTGTGACAGTCTCGTCGCCCCAGCCGTCAATGAGGTTGACGGGCAGGAAGCCGTCGCGCAGATTGTTTTCAAAGGCATAGTCGAGCGCTGTCTGGGCACCGTTGAGAATGACGGCGCAGGCCGAAGTACCGCAATACTTTTCGGCATCGACGAGGCCGCGGAGGAGCACATTGTTGAACCATGTGCGGAAACCCGAGGTTGCCTTTGCGTCGGTGGTAAATACATAGGCCGATATCAGGGGATTATAACGGCAGAAACGGTCTAAGGAGGCATCGGTAGAAAGGTCAATCCGCCCGGCATACGATTTATCGCCGGTAGCGCGCATAAGGTCGGCGGCACCGGATATCATTGTGCCCGTGTTGTAAGGGAAAAATTCGCCGACCGGCTTACCGGTGTCGACATGCCTGCGGTAGCCGTCGGCATAGACTACTTCGGCCTGTACCGCGCCAATCATATCGTGATATACGCCAGTAGGATGTGCGAGCGTTCGGTGCTGCCAGTCGAAAATACGGACGGCGAAGTCGAGATATATTTCGCTACGGCGTCGCAGCTCCGACACCGGTTTATTGTAGGCATCGCGATAGTTATATACGGTTGTTTCGTTGTTGTCTGCATAAATCTCTGCAAGCCACACGAGCGGCTGAATCATGGGCGCGTTGCTGCAGGCATGTTTGGAGTTATAGCCCGGTCCCCATGTGATACCTCCGTATTCGTTGCCGGCGGCATCGCGCCAGCAGTCCCAACCATCGAGCACATAGTCGGCCAGATAGACAGCACGGTTGAGATAATCGTGCTTCCCGGAAAGGCGCCAGGCACGTATAAGTTCGCGGCACAGCCACATCTGGTCGTCGTAAACGTTGAGAATTCCTGTCACATCGGCACCGCCTTTCTCACGGGCACGCGGCACTGCATACGGCTGCCATTCGCGCGCGTCCGAGGCATACGACGAACGCGTGTAAGCGCCTCGGTAGTAGTCGAGATTGTCGATTAATATCTCGAGGCGACGGCTATATTTCTCGCGCTCGGCGGCATATAATGAGGCATCGCTGCGCCGGGCCAAATCGATGGCTTCGAGCAGAGAACAATGAGCCTCGACAGCGGCCGTGAGAGGCCATATGTCCGACGGGCCGCTTTTCGTTCCGTCGGCAGTATTGTAAGCATCGGCCATGTACATGTCGCCGTCCGCGCCGGTCATGGTTTTGCTCCAGCATGAATCGACAATCGCCATGCACCGCGATATATTTCTTTTTGCCAGCGAAGTTTTATCGACAGCCGGCTGCGCAGCGGCATACACTATGGAAATCAAGGTCAGAAGAACAGAAACAAATACTTTTTTCATCGCGATAAAGGTTTATTGTTACTGCAAAGTACGGAAAAAGACCACTCACGCGAGTAGGCGACAGTGACAAATTAGTCAATAATAGTGTCATGAGGCAATATTGGGCTTTGCTTCGACGTTTCAGACTTAGTACTTACAATTTTTTATTGCAATGAAAAACCTTCTAATCACATCCCTTGCCGCACTTGCCCTGGTAAGTTGCAGCACGGGTTCAACGGATGAAACGACCGTGAAGAACGACCTTCGCGTACCGGCTTATCCTATCGTTACAATCGACCCCTATGCAAGCGCATGGTCGGCAACCGACAATCTCTACGACGCGCCTGTCACACACTGGACCGGCAAGTCATTTCCTTTTGTCGGTGTTATCAAAGTCGACGGCAAACCCTACCGATTCATGGGCACTGAAGAAAAAGACACCAAGACTCTTGTGCCCACATCGCAGCAAGGCCAATGGGAGGGCCGCTGGACAACAAGCCGTCCGGCTTCGGGCTGGAACATGATTGGCTTCAATGACGCAGCATGGAAAACCGGCGCCGGCGCTTTCGGCACCAAAAATGAACCCACAGCCCGCACCGAATGGAACACACGCGAAATATGGGTGCGCCGCACTGTAGAAATTCCCGATACGCTTCCTGCCGAAATGCCCGTTTACCTGGAGTTTTCCAACGACGACGATGCCGTTTTCTACATCAACGGCGTTGAAATATACAACACAGGCTCGCGCTGTAACAAAGACCGTATAATCGAACTCCCCTCCGAGGCACGCGCTGCCCTCACCGGCGGCACCAATATGCTTGCGGCAGAGTGTATCAACCCCGTAGGCTTCGGTCTGCTCGACTTCGGTCTGCTGATTCCCAAGTCGCTCGACTCGAATTTCCCTGAGACTGCCGTTCAGACATCGGCCGACGTGCAGGCCACACAGACTCATTATACATTTACCTGCGGCCCGGTCGACCTCAAGGTATCGTTTGCAGCTCCGATGTTCCTCGACGGTGACCTCGACATTCTCAGCCGCCCTGTGAATTATGTGAACTACAAGGCAAGCACCAACGACGGCAAGGCACACGACATTGAGGTTTACTTCGAGGCATCGCCCCGCTGGGCTCTTGCTGAGCCTCATCAAGCTTCTCAGACAGAAGCCTATGAGCAAAACGGAATCGCATACCTCCGCGCCGGAAGCACCGAACAGGCCGTGCTCGCCAAAGGTGGCGACCATGTGACAATCGACTGGGGATACTTCTATCTGGCTGCACCGAAGGCCGAAATCGAATATGGCGTAGGCGAACCGTCGGCTCTCCGTGGCAAATTTGTTGCCGGCGAGAGTGTGTCGGGCATCAACAAAGCCACCAACGACGAAGGCTCGATGGCGATAGTTCGCAAATTCGACGACGTGAAGACAGCCGACGGATATGTAATGGTCGGCTACGACGATATTTGCTCGATACAGTACATGGGCGAAAATCTTCGTCCCTACTGGAATCGCAAGGGCGACAAGACAATCGAATCGCAGTTCGAAGCCGACTCGGCGCAGCGCGACAGCCTCATAAATCTCTGCTACGACTTCGACCGCAATTTTATGAACACCGCCACAGAAGCCGGAGGCAAAAAGTATGCCGACCTTCTCGCCGCATGCTACCGTCAGTCTATAGCCGCGCACAAACTCGTAGAGAGCCCCTCGGGCGAACTGTTCTTATTCTCGAAAGAAAACGACTCGAACGGCTCTATCGGCACTGTCGACATCACATATCCCACAGCACCGCTGCTGCTCTACTTCAACCCCGAGCTCGCCAAAGCCACAATGAACTTCATCTATGACTACAGCGAAAGCGGACGCTGGACCAAACCTTTTGCAGCTCACGACGTAGGCACGTATCCCCGTGCCAATGGCCAGACCTACGGTGGCGACATGCCCGTGGAAGAAAGCGGAAACATGATTCTTGTGACGGCTGCCGTTTGCAAAGCTCAGAACGATGCCTCTTACGCCGAGAAGCACTGGAATACCCTTTCGACATGGGTCGACTATCTCGTGGAGAATGGTCTCGACCCCGAGAACCAGCTCTGCACCGACGACTTCGCCGGACACTTCGCCCACAATGTAAATCTGTCGGCTAAGGCTATCGAAGCCATTGCCGCCTACGCTGCCATGGCAGATATGCTCGGCAAGGATGATGTGGCGAAGAAATACCGCGACATAGCTCTTGACTATGCCGCAAAGTGGAAGGAGAGAGCCGCCGACGGCGACCACTACCGCCTCACTTTCGACAAAGAAGGCACATGGAGTCAAAAATACAATCTGGTATGGGACAAGATGCTAGGGCTCAACGTATTCGACCCCGAAATCATGCAGACCGAGATTAAATTCTACCTCGCAAACCAGAACGAATATGGCCTGCCGCTCGACTGCCGCGAAAAATATACAAAGACCGACTGGGTGCTGTGGACTGCCTCAATGGCCGAGAATCAGGAGGATTTCAATGCTCTCGTAGAACCTCTCTATCGCTTCTACAACGAGACCACAGACCGCGTGCCGATGTCGGACTGGACGTGGACCGACCGTCCCGAACGCCGAGGCTTCATGGCACGCGCTGTCATCGGCGGCCTCTATATGAAGCTGCTCGCCGAAAGCGGAAAACTCGGCAAATAATCACCTGAACAAGCATAAAAACACGGGACGCGAAAATTTCGCGTCTCGTGTTTTTTAGTGAATTATCAAAAGGAGCTTATCACTCCATAAGCTTGCGGTATCTGCGGCGAGGAAGTTCCTTGCCACCGTTTTGTGCTTTTTTGAATTCCTCATAATCGGAATAAGAGCCTTCGTAGAATACCACGTTTCCGTCGCCTTCAAACGAAAGGATGTGCGTGCAGATGCGGTCGAGAAACCAGCGGTCGTGACTTACAACCACGGCGCAACCGGCAAAGTCTTCGAGGCCTTCCTCGAGAGCACGGAGCGTGTTCACGTCGATGTCGTTGGTCGGTTCGTCAAGCAGAAGCACATTTCCTTCTTCCTTAAGCGCCATTGCGAGGTGGAGACGGTTTCGCTCACCACCCGAAAGGACGGCGATTTTCTTCTCCTGGTCGGCGCCTGTAAAATTGAAGCGCGACAGATATGCACGGGCATTTACATCGCGGCCGCCCATGCGGAATGACTCCACTCCCTGCGAAATCACCTCATATACCGATTTTTCGGGCAGGAGGTCGTGGTGAGTCTGGTCGACATAAGCGATTTTGACTGTCTCACCGACATCGAATGAGCCGTTATCGGGCTTTTCCTGTCCCATGATAAGACGGAAGAGTGTGGTCTTGCCGGCACCGTTTGGGCCAATCACGCCCACAATGCCGTTAGGCGGAAGCGCGAAGGAAAGGTCTTTGAATAGCTGCTTGCTACCGAAAGTTTTTGCGAGATGCGATGCCTCGATAACCTTGTTGCCCAGACGCGGACCGTTGGGGATAAAAATTTCCAGGCGCTCCTCGCGCTGCTTCTGGTCTTCGTTGAGAAGTTTATCGTAGCTGTTGAGACGAGCCTTGCCCTTTGCCTGACGGGCCTTGGGAGCCATGCGGACCCATTCGAGCTCGCGCTCGAGGGTCTTACGGCGCTTCGAGGCTTGTTTCTCTTCCTGAGCCATACGCTTTGTTTTTTGGTCGAGCCACGACGAGTAATTTCCTTTCCAAGGAATTCCTTCGCCACGGTCGAGTTCGAGAATCCATCCGGCCACGTGGTCGAGGAAGTAGCGGTCGTGAGTAATGGCAATTACAGTGCCCGGATACTGCTGCAGGTGCTGCTCGAGCCAGTCGATAGACTCTGCATCGAGGTGGTTGGTGGGCTCGTCGAGCAGGAGCACGTCGGGCTGGCGGAGCAACAGACGGCAGAGCGCGACACGTCGGCGTTCACCACCGGAGAGTGTGGCGATTTTCTGGTCGTCGGGCGGACATTGGAGGGCATCCATAGCACGCTCGAGGCGCGAATCGATATTCCATGCGTCGGCAGCGTCGAGTTTATCCTGCAGTTCTGCCTGACGGGCGATGAGCGCATCCATTTTGTCGGGGTCTTCGAGCACTTCGGGGTCGCCGAAAGCTTCGTTCACCTTGTCGAACTCGGCAAGGAGGTCCATAATCGGCTGCACACCTTCGCGCACAACATCAATCACAGTCTTCTCAGAGTCGAGCTGCGGGTCCTGCTCAAGGTATCCGACAGTATAGCCGGGCGCCCATACGACTTCCCCCCGGTAATCCTTGTCAATACCTGCGATGATTTTGAGCAGCGACGATTTACCAGAACCATTGAGACCTATGATGCCGATTTTGGCACCATAGAAAAACGATAGATATATGTCTTTGAGAACTTGTTTCTGGGGCGGATAAATCTTGCTCACGCCCACCATTGAGAAAATTACTTTTTTGTCGTCGGCCATGCCTTTATAGGTAGTGGGTTAAGTAATAATTGTTTATGGCTCACAACAGAGCCTTTTGCATCGTCAGCGGCGCTTAGCCACAGGAGCGAAACGCACCGGATAGTCGACAGCGACACGACCGGTGACGATATCGTTGAGTTTTCGGCGTATAAGCTGCTTGCGGATAGCAGAAATATGGTCGGTGAAAACTTTGCCTTCGAGATGGTCGCACTCGTGCTGCACTATGCGTGCGAGAAAACCCGAAATTTCTTCTTCGTGGGGCTGCATGTCTTCGTCGAGCCAGCGCAGGTGTATATGTTCTACGCGAGGCACGTTCTCGCTCACGCCGGGCAGACTGAGGCAGCCTTCGGCACGGCTCACTTTCTCGCCATCGAGAATTTCTATTTCGGGATTCACAAGCACGAACTTGCGGCCGGCACACTCAGGAAAAGCTTCGGCCACCGGGTCGGCATCAATCACGACCAGACGTATGCTCTTGCCTATCTGCGGAGCTGCAAGGCCTACACCTTCCGACTCATACATTGCGGCGAACATGTCTTTTACAAGGTCTTTGAGTCCGGGAAAATCCTGCGGCAGTTCTTCTGCCTGCCTGCGGAGCACCGGATGACCGTAGAGATATACTGGAAGTTTCATTGATTTATATATTTTATTGCCGTGCACATCAGTTTTCGCTCTGATATGCGCGGCTCGAAAGATAATCGTTTAGAATGATAGTTGCCGATATTTCATCGACAAGGGCTTTGTCGCGACGGGCCATCTTGCCGAGGCCGCCGTCGAGCATAGCCTTATGGGCGAGCACCGAAGTAAAGCGCTCGTCGAACGGCACTATCTTTATGTCGGGCATTGCCTTGTGAAGCCTATCGATTGCCGGACGCAGAAAGCGTGTCGACTCCGACGGGCGGCCCTGCATGTCGCGGGGCTCACCTACGACAATAAAATCGATGCCGTTTTCAGCGCGGTACTTCTTTATGAAGTCTATCAGCTCGTGGGTCGGTACGGTGGCTACACCCGAGGCGATGATACGCATCGGGTCGGTCGCGGCGATGCCGCAACGCTTACGTCCGAAATCGATAGCGAGTATCCGTCCCATTTATGGCACAAAGATATGAAATTTGCGGCACATGGCAAAATCTGCGCCCCGACGGCACTCAGCCGCAGAAGCGCAGATATGGGGTATTATCCGTGGCAGATGAGCTGCCGCGAAGGAGCGATTAAAGTCCGAGAGGTGTATAGGGCATTTCCCAGGCCTCGGCCACAGCCTTGAATGTTATCTTGCCGTCGACGATGTTCACACCCGGAACCAGACCGGACTCTGCCCGGCAGGCTTCCTTCCAGCCCTTGTCGGCTATCAGCAAGGCATAGGGAAGAGTGGCGTTGGTAAGGGCGAGAGTCGATGTGAACGGCACCGCTCCGGGAATGTTTGCTACAGCGTAATGCACAATGCCGTCGACAGTGTATACCGGGTCGGAGTGCGTCGTGGCGTGAGATGTCTCAAAACATCCGCCCTGGTCGATTGCCACATCTACAAGAACAGAGCCCGGACGCATGAGCGGCAGCATGTCGGCCGTGACAAGATGCGGCGCTTTCGCACCGGGAATAAGCACCGAGCCGATAACAAGGTCGGTGTAGGGGAGCTCGGCCTCGATGTTGTGGCGCGACGAATAGAGCGTCTTCACGTTTTTGGGCATCGTTTCGGCCACATGACGGAGTGTGGGGAGCGAGATATCTGTGATTGTTACATCGGCACCAAGACCGGCAGCCATCAACGCGGCGTTACGGCCAACAACACCGGCACCAAGCACCATCACTTTGGCCGGTTTTACACCGGGTACGCCTCCGAGCAGAATACCGCGTCCGCCCTGGGGCTTTTCGAGGAAACGGGCACCTTCCTGCACCGACATGCGTCCGGCCACCTCGCTCATGGGGACAAGCAGGGGGAGACTTCCGTCGCGGCCCTTCACTGTCTCATAGGCAATACATGTTGCACCGCTTGCGAGCATCGCTTCGGTAAGTGCACGGTCGCTTGCGAAGTGAAAGTAGGTGAAAAGAAGCTGCCCGGAGCGAACGAGTCGATACTCGGGCTCGATAGGTTCTTTCACTTTAATAATCATATCGGCGGCGGCATAGACATCCTCTATGCCTGGGAGAATCTCAGCTCCGGCGGCAATGTACTCGCCGTCGGCAAAACCGCTGCCTTCGCCTGCAGCATGCTGTACGTAGACAGTATGACCATGGGCTACAAGTTCGCATACGCCTGCAGGAGTCATACCTACTCGATTCTCGTTGTTTTTAATTTCTTTTGGTATTCCGATAATCATGGTGAGAAGTTTTAAAGTTCGCCGTCAAATTTAATCAGAAACAACTGCATATGCAATAGTTTTCCGTTTTTTTTGAGGCGAAGTTTTCATCTCATCGTGTATGCATGATTCGCCGCCAGTTCCGCAATCCTAAAAAGGCGATGACCGTATACAGCGCGTACAGAACGGAATAAAGATAAATGCCCTTGTAGGCATAAAGTCCCACGCATACCGCATCTACTGCAATCCATGCAATCCATTGCTCGAGATACTTACGGGCAAGCATCCACATGGCCACTATGCTCAGCGCAGTAGTAAACGAGTCGGCGAGAGGAACGGTGCTGTCGGTAAGGAAGCGCAGTCCCAGATACATTGCCAGCCATAGTATAGCGAACACTACAGCGCAGCCAATGAGCTGCCGCAGCGGAATATTTACAATAGGACGCCGCTCAGATTTTTTTTCACGGCTTTGCTCGGGAGTCTGCTGATGCCGGCGGCTGCGTGTCCATGTGAGGTAGCCGTAGACGGCTATCGCAAAATAGTAGATGTTGATGGCAAAGTCGGCATACAGCCCCTTGCCGAAATAAATCCACATTGAGATTGTAGGCATCACTATCGACGCGAACCACAGCCGGGAGTCGGCATGATACTCCCACCACAGGTAAAGCAGGCCAATGCAAAAGCCGGCTACTTCGAGAATTTTATCCCAGGCAAAGCCGTCAAAATAATCTGTCATAATGTAAGGGTAACAGTAGCAAGAACATTTGTTGTAGCCTGCGCTGCATAACCTGCATAGCGGTAGATTACGGGCAACCCGTTTTCGAGATAATAGCCGGCACCCGAGTAGCCGTTGTTGCAATATTTCTTGTTGAAAAGATTATATACCGTAAAGCCCACTTTCAGTTCTTTTGCCGCCGGCAGATTTCTGAAGGTATAGGAGAGGGCGAGGTCCGAGACGAAATATGAATCAAGCTTAGCTTCGGCCGAACGCGCGTTGTTCATATACTGGCTCGACACATAGCGGCTTATGAGCGACGCGTCGAATCCGGCGACGTGGAAATTAAATGAGTTGTGAAGGATAAAATCGGGAGAGAAGGCTATGGGCGTGTCGCCGCGGTCGAACGATATGGGATTCGTCCACTCGTCTTCATATATATACTCCACGAAGTTTTTGATACGGTTGCGCGACAATGTGGCGTTGATTTGCCAGTCGAACCACTGCACAGGCCTCAGAGCTCCCTGCAGTTCGATGCCGGCTCGATACGAGTCGGGCACGTTGACACATATTGCATTGCCGGTATCGGAGAGCTGTCCGGTGACTACGAGCTGATTCTTGTAGTCCATAAGATAGAGATTAGCTCCGGCAGAGAAGAGCGTACCCGTGTAGGAGTAGCCGAGCTCGTAGTCAAACATGCGTTCGGCATCGGGATAATGCAAGGGGTCGCTGTCGGTGAAGTTGTCGCGGGTCGGTTCCTTGTGCGCCACGCTCCACGATGCGTAGACGCGATGCCCTCCGGCGTTGTATGCAAGGCCGAGTTTCGGGTTGAAGAAATTCCAGTCGCGGTGCAGATTGAGCCGGGCCATGCCTCCGGTATTCCAGTCGTAGTTGTCGCTTACGCCGTCGATAGTATAGTGAATGTGGCGAAACTGAAGGTCGGCATAGGCCGAAAGTCCGCCCACTATATCGTAATCGGCGCGTACAAAGAAGTTTGAGTCGAATTTACGGCCGGTATTGTAGTAATATTGCTGCAGAGGATTGATGGGGCCTACGTAGTTACGCACCCACTTGATTTGCCCGAAGTGATTGCCGCGATGCCAATTTGCAGCGCCGCCGGCTACAAGCGAGAGTACCCGGCTTTGATAACGCACATTGAACATGCCGCCACCAAAGTCGTTGTCGTTGTTTTTCAGCCTTATGAGGTCCGATTTTTCCACCTTGTTTCCGTCGGCGTCGACAAAGGGTTGCAGGCCGTATTCCTTGAGAGTGCGGTCTGTTTTGTACTGGTCGTAGTAACCGTCGCCCTTGGTGTAGTGCAGCGCGGCATTTAAAGTGAGATTCCGAGTCAATTCCTGATTGAGCAGAAGCTGAAAGTGATGCTGCGTGAAGTTATCGCACTGGTCGTCGTAGAATGCCGTCTCGCCGTTTGCGGCAGTATATTTTCCGCATGGATTGTAACGGCGGCCATATTTCTCCATTTCTTCTTTCGACGCATAGTCCCACGCCATGTAAGTGCGTTCCTTGCCTCCAAAAGCTATGAATTTGACTGAAGTTGCGTCATTGCGGTAGGCCAATTGCCCCATATAGCTCCACAACTGCGAGAATGCTCGATCGATATAGCCGTCGGAGCCTATATGGCTGAAGCGGGCATCGACACTCCAGTGACCGCCGAAGAGTCCCGACGATACCTTGACAGTCTCCTTATTTGAGTTGAAAGAACCGTATGAAGCCGACACCATTGCCGAGCGCTCTGTAGAGGGAGCGTCGGTGAGCATGTTGATTGACGCTCCGAAAGCACCGGCACCGTTGGTTGAAGTACCGGCACCGCGCTGAATCTGAATGTCGCGCAACGACGAGGCGAGGTCGGGCATATTCACCCAATAGACATTGTGGCTTTCGCTGTCGTTGATAGGAATACCGTTGGCTGTGATATTGATGCGCGATGCATCACTGCCGCGCACACGCAGGCCGCTGTAGCCGATTCCGCCGCCGGCATCGCTCGTTGTAACTATCGAGGGGGCCATTTCAAGCAACATAGGAATATCGCGACCATCGTTGCCGCGCGATATTTCTTCTCGTGTGATGTTGGTGAACGCAACCGGAGTCTTTGTTCCGGCACGGTTGGCGGTGATTTCCACGCCTTTCAGCTCTACACTGAGACTATCGTCTTTAACAGACACAGTCGATTCTGCCGATGTCTCGGCAACACAAGGCAGTCCGGTCATGAACATCATGACAGCCACCGATGAAAAAGTTTTTTTCATGCGATAATTTTCTTTACGTCGGTACTAACCGAATCAAGTTCAAAGGGTCTAATCTCAGCCCCATGGCACAATCCGCAGTTTGCATGATGCTGCCGTTGCGACAATGGTGCACCCCTAATTTCCAAATATGTCTTGCAGGCATGCTGAGTGTGAATACAGTCCTTGCTGCCTTGCGGCCGCAAAATTACGCATTTTTTTCAAATATCATATAAATCAATTAATTTTTGTGCAAAATCTTATAAAAAGAACCGGAGTCATCAAAAAGATGCAAGATTCGGCTCATCCAAACATTAACAT
>RYWL01000051.1 GCA_003979155.1 Muribaculaceae bacterium | reverse complement strand
TCCGAAGCCATTTTGCGGGCACAATATGTTTTTTAACATTTTTTTGACAAGAAAAGCTTTTCACGCTAATTTCTTTGGGCCGATAAACGACAAACGGGAAAACCCGCTTTGAACCGATGTCAAAGCCGATTTTCCCGTTATATTATAATATAAGGTATTATTCCTTACGGGGACCGTTGTTGCGGCGGGGAGCACGGTCGCCACCTTCGCGACGCGGACCGCGCGGACGGTCGCCTTCACGACGGGGACGCTCGCCACGGGGAGCACGCTGGGGCTCTACATAGCCTTCGGGCTTGGGAAGAAGCGCACGCATTGACAGACGGTATTTGCCGGTCTTCTTGTCAATCTCAATAAGCTTCACTTCTACCTTGTCGCCTTCTTTGAGGCCGCTGGCTTCCATGTCGTCGAGGCGCTCCCATGCAATCTCGCTGATGTGGAGCAGACCGTCGCGGTGAGGCATAAACTCTACAAACGCGCCGAAGTCCATGATTGAACGAACGGTGCCGCTGTATACCTTGCCTTCTTCGGGAAGCTCTACAATAGCGTTAATCATCTCGAGAGCCTTGTCAATCGACGCCTTGTTGGCAGCAGCCACTTCGATATAGCCGCCTTCTTCGATTTCGTCGATAGATACGGTGGCACCGCTCTCTTCCTGGATGCCCTGGATAATCTTTCCGCCCGGGCCGATTACAGCACCGATGAGCTCTTTGGGAATAAGCATGGTGACAATACGGGGCACGCAGGGCTTGTAGTCGGCACGGGGTGCGGGCATTGCAGCCTCGATGAGGTCGAGAATGTGCATACGTCCTTCGCGGGCCTGATTGAGCGCACGCTCGAGAATTTCGTAGCTAAGACCGTCGCACTTGATATCCATCTGTGTAGCGGTGATACCGTCGCGAGTACCTGTAACCTTGAAGTCCATGTCGCCCAGGTGGTCCTCATCACCGAGAATATCGCTGAGAACGGCATATTTGGAGCTCTTGTCGTCGTGGATAAGACCCATTGCGATGCCGCTGACGGGTTTCTTCATCTTCACGCCGGCATCGAGGAGTGCGAGAGTGCCTGCGCATACGGTGGCCATCGACGACGAACCGTTGCTCTCGAGGATATCGCTCACTATGCGTGTCACATAGGGGAAGTCTTCAGGAATCATGCGCTTGAGGGCACGGTGTGCGAGGTTGCCGTGACCGATTTCACGACGGCCTACACCACGCTGGGGTTTTGCTTCGCCGGTGGAGAAGGGAGGGAAGTTGTAGTGGAGCAGGAAGCGCTCGGTGCCGCGGTTGAGAACATCGTCGAGAATCTTCTCGTCGAGCTTTGTGCCGAGGGTAACTGTAGCCAGTGCCTGAGTCTCGCCACGGGTAAACACAGCAGAGCCGTGAGGGCCGGGGAGATAATCTGTCTCAATCCAGATAGGACGGATTTCGGTGGTCTTGCGACCGTCGAGACGGACGCCTTCGTCGAGCACGCAGCGGCGCATTGCCTCTTTTTCAACATCGTGGTAGTAACGCTTCACAAGCGGAGTCTTTGCCTCGCGCTCTTCTTCGGGAATCGACTCGATGTATTCGTTGCAGATTGCATCGAACGACTCCTGACGCCAGTGCTTGTCGGCGCTGCCGGCCTTTGCAATGGCATATGCACGGTCGTAGCACTTGTCGTGCACGTCCTGACGGAGCTCTTCGTCGTTTACCTCATGGCAGTATTCACGCTTCACGGTTGAACCAACAGCTTCGGCAAGCTCCATCTGAGCCTTGCACTGCTCTTTGATTGCCTCGTGAGCAGCGCGGAGGGCGGCAAGAAGGTCGGCTTCCGACACTTCGTCCATTTCGCCCTCTACCATCATGATGTTGTCGTAGGTAGCGCCGACCATAAGTTCCATGTCGGCGTTTTTGAGCTGGTCGAATGTGGGGTCGATTACAAACTCACCGTTTACGCGTGCAACACGCACTTCGGAGATAGGGCCGTTGAAAGGTATATCGCTTACAGCAAGGGCTGCCGATGCGGCAAGACCGGCCAGGCAGTCGGGGGCGTCGACACCGTCGGCCGAGTAAAGTATTATGTTGACAAATGTGTCTGCGTGGTAATTGTCGGGGAAGAGAGGACGAAGCACACGGTCGACAAGACGCGCTGTGAGCACTTCGTAGTCGCTGGCGCGACCTTCGCGCTTAAGGAAACCGCCGGGGAAACGGCCGGCTGCCGAGAATTTTTCTTTGTATTCTACCTGCAGGGGCATGAAATCCACACCTTCGCCGGCATCCTTTGCCGTTACGACTGTGGCAAGCAACATCGTGTTGCCCATGCGCACCTCAACCGCTCCATCAGCCTGCTTGGCGAGCTTGCCGGTCTCGATTGTGATTTCTCGACCGTCGGGCAGCTTGATGGTTTTTTTGATAATGTTCATTAGAAATGGTGGTATTTATTTATTCTTTTCTTCAATAATCGCGCAAAGTTACTAATTTTCTTATGAATATACAAATATAATTGTAAGCCCGGTGGTTTTGTGTCCATTAGCGAGGAAATGACAGGCAAGCAATCGGCAAAAAGTGGAGGTTTTTGTCAAATTGAGAGAAAATACCTAAATTTGCCGTGTAAAGACAAATTCTCATGACAGAACAAGAACTCAAAGCTCTGCGCCGCGATACCGACGGCCTCCTCACATACGAATACCTCGCAAACCATATCGGCGAGTGCGGTCCCGACGAGATTGACACTCTCATCGAAAATATGGAACATGTCGACCTCACAGGCCAGTTTCTGGCCAGCGCCGCACGATATCTGCATGCCATCGACCCCGAAGGCTACGCCCCGGCTATCCGCACACTCGTGGCATATGCTATCGACAAAGACCGCGAACACAAATATCTCCCCGACCTCCTGCATGCCCTCTACGGCCCCGACTGCATCAAAAATGCCGAAAGCCTAAGCGCTTCCGACGACAACTTCCGCCGCATTTACAAACGCCTCTATCCCTCTAATATAATATGAACATGCTCCGCAAACTATTACCCCTCGCAGCCATTGCCCTCATGTGCGTGGCCTGCGCTAAAGCCACCGGAGCCGATAACACCGAAACAAACAACGACCCGATGACACAGCAGACTCCCGACACAGCGTCGGTACGCGTTCTCGTTAAGACTACCGCCGGTAATTTCACCGTACTCCTTTACGGCGACACACCGAAACACCGCGACAACTTCGTAAAACTCGTTGAAGACAGCTACTACGACAGCACGCTCTTTCACCGAGTTATCAAAGACTTTATGATTCAGGCCGGCGACCCAGACTCGAAAACCGCCGCACCCGGACAGTCGCTCGGCTCGGGCGGCCCCGACTATAAAATCGATGCCGAAATCGTATATCCCAAGCATTTCCACAAGCGCGGTGCTCTCGCCGCAGCTCGCCAGGGCGACCAGGTCAACCCCATGAAGCAATCGTCGGGCTCGCAGTTCTACATCGTCACCGGACGCAAAGTTTCCGAGCCCGAAATGCAACAGATGAGCTCGCACCTTAAAAACAAACAGCTGCAGGAAGTATTCAATAGCCTCGCCATGGAGCACCGCGACTCTATCATCGAAATGCAGCGACGCGGTGACCGTCAGGGCCTCTCCGCCCTGCAGGAAAGTCTAATAAGCCAGACCGAAGCCAAGGTTGCCGCTCTGCCCGAGCCCTCGCTCACCGAAGAACAGAAACAAGCATACTCAACCGTAGGCGGCGCACCGCATCTCGATGGTGACTATACGGTATTCGGCGAGGTAATCGACGGCATGGATGTAATCGACAAAATCGAGAAAGCCGAAACCGACGGACGCGACCGTCCTAAAGACGACATCCGTATCATATCAATGAAGATACTCAAATGAATTTCAAGCCAATACCCGTTGAGCGACACACCCTCCCCAACGGGCTAAGGCTTGTCCACTCCTACGACCCGACGACCGCCATGGCGGCCGTCGACGTATTATATAATGTAGGAGCACGCGACGAAAGCCGCTCGCTCACGGGCATCGCGCACCTCTTCGAGCACCTCATGTTCGGAGGCTCGCTAAATGTGCCCGACTTCGACGGCGAGCTCGAAGATGCCGGCGGACAAAGCAATGCCTGGACAAGCAACGATTTCACAAATTTCTACGAGACTCTGCCGGCTCAGAACCTCGACACAGCCCTGCATCTCGAAAGCGACCGCATGCTCTCGCCGGCCTTCTCCGAGCATTCGCTCCGGGTGCAGCGCGACGTGGTAATCGAAGAGTTCAAGCAGACCTGCCTCGACCGCCCCTACGGACGCATCTGGCACAATCTGCGTGCTCTGCTCTACTCTCCCGAGCATCCCTATTCGTGGCCTACAATCGGCCTTGAGCCGGAACACATTGCCGGCGTAACACTCGACGACGCCCGCCAATGGTTTTTCTCTCACTACGCGCCCAACAACGCCGTGCTCGCCATTTCGGGCAATGTGACTTTCGACCGCGCATGCCGTGCCGTCGAAGAGTGGTTTGCCGACGTGCCGAGCAGACAGATAGCAGCGCGCCCCGACATAGCTCCCGGCTTCCCCACAAGCGACGTATACGACGAAAAACGCGCCGCCGTGCCGGTGCCGCTGCTCGTCATGGCTTTCCCGATGGACGCCTACGGTAGCGAGGGATACTTCGCCGCCGACACAATCACCGACATACTCTCGGCCGGACGTGCCTCGCGCCTTGTGAACAACGTAGTCAACGGCTCGGGAAAAGGCCTCGTCGCAGGAGCCGACGCATCGATAATCGGCTCTGAAGGCCCGGGCATGCTGCTGCTCACCGCAACCCTCGCATCAGACACCGACAAAGACATAGCCCGCGCCCGCACACTGCTCCACAACGAAGTGATGCGCCTCACCGAGCCTGGCAACATCTCGTCGCACGAACTCGAACGCACTCTCAACAACTTCGAGGCTACATTCCGCTTCTCCAACACCGGATATCTCGCCCGGGCAACAAATCTGGCACAGGCCGAAATTCATGGAGAGGATTTGAACCGCACCGTCACCGACCGCCGCAAACTCAGTTGCGACGACCTGATTCGCACGGCTGAAAAAATATTCTCATCGCCTTCGGCAAGCCTTGTTTACCGCCCTATGTAGTACCGGAAACACCACTTTACACGCCTCCACGACAATTTTTGACACATGCTGAGCCAGGACTGAAAACTTTTCATCTACAAAATGGCTATTATTTTGTAGCAATTTTGTAACTTTGCCAAAACCATATTCCCCTTATGAGCAAACAAAAACAAACCGTACTTGCCGCATTTCTATGCCTGCTCGTCTCGGCAGCTATTGGATGCGGATGTGGAAAGGGCACCAACACCGCCGGCGGCGCATCAGGTCAGCTCCATAGTATCGACACTCTCCGATTAGGTAATTTCAACGCCGACAGTGCTTATTCATACATTGCCCGACAAGTAGAGTTCGGGCCCAGAGTTCCGGGTACAGAATCACACAGGGCTTGCCGCGACTGGCTCGTGAGCAAATTCAAAGAACTCGGCATCGACTCAGTAATTGTGCAGAATGCAACAGTCACCGCATCAAACGGCGACGTGCTGCCCATATCGAACATCATCGGCGGATTCTACACCGACCGACCCCGGCGCATAGTCATCGCAGCCCATTGGGATACCCGTCCGTGGGCCGACCAGGAAAGCAAGGCCGACGACAGAGCCAAAGCCATTCCCGGTGCCAACGACGGCGGCAGCGGCGTGGGTGTGATTCTTGAGCTAATACGCAATCTCGCGCAGAACCGGCCTAAAGTAGGTGTCGATTTCATTCTCTTCGACGCCGAAGACTATGGCGAGAGCGGAACTTTCGACAGCAACTCCGAATCGTGGTGTCTCGGCTCGCAGTATTGGGCAAAGAACATTGAGCCCTATACTGCCGAAAACCTCCCCGAGTACGGCATCGTACTCGACATGGTCGGCGGCAAAGACGCAGTATTCCACTACGAGGCTTATTCAAGCCAGATGGCTCCCAACCCCACTATGAAGATATGGAGCGAAGCAGAGCGCCTCGGTCACGGCCACATATTCGAGCGCAGCGTCGGCGGCGTAATCATTGACGACCATATACCCATGAACCGCGCCGGAATACCCACTACCGACATCATAGAGCTCAACAATCATCAGACAGGCGCATTTCCGCCGACATGGCACACTCTCGAAGACAAACTCGAAAATATCGATAAGAATACCCTCAAAGCAGTCGGAGAGACCGTGTTAAACGTTATATACAAAGAAAAATCGTATTAAAATGACTACAGAAGAAGCTCAGCAGGAAGTTATCGCCCAATTCGACGGGCTCAACGACTGGATGGACCGCTACTCGGTTATCATCGACATGGGCAACACCCTTGAGCCTCTGCCCGCAGAGCTCCGCACGCCCGACCGCCTCATCGAGGGTTGCCAGAGCAGAGTGTGGCTCGACGCAGAAAAAGACACCGACGGCAAAATCACATTCCGTGCCGACAGCGACGCCATTATTGTAAAAGGTATTATCTCAATGCTTGTGGAAGTGCTCTCCGGACACACCCCTGCCGAAATTCTCGGCACCGACCTGCATTTCATCCACGACATCGGCCTCGACGAGCATCTGTCGCCCACACGCAGCAACGGCCTGCTCGCCATGGTAAAGCAAATGCGTGCCTACGCCGCAGCATTCGGCGCAACGGCCTGAGCAGCGCAGACACACAGGTTCTGTTCCCGAAATTATCCGGAAAGAGGCTCAGGCCTCTCCCGTCGTTGAATCAAGACGGTCTGCGAGTGCTTTTATTGCATCGTGGGCCGTCTGGTCGCATTTCACGGGCACAACACTCACATAGCGGCAGCTGAGCCAGTATTCGTCGGTGTCGGTAGCCTCCGGCTCCTGATTGACAAAATGTCCCTGCAGCCAGTAAAAGGGCACACCCTGCGGGTCGAGGTAGCGCTGATATTCGTCGGTCCAATAGCCACGGGCGGCGCGGCACACTTTTATTCCCTCGGGAATCACCTTGGCCGGGATATTCACATTGAGGCACACACCTGCCGGCAGACCGTGCGCTATCACATCGTGCGCTATGGCAGCCACAAATGCCGTAGAGAGCGTGAAATCGGCCTTCATGGAGTGATGCAGCAGAGAGAAGCCCACCGACGGTATACCTTCGATACAGCCTTCGAGCACCGAGCCCATGGTACCCGAGTATGTGACATTCACGCCCGAGTTCGAGCCGTGGTTTATACCCGAGAATACAAAGTCTGGCTTGCGGGGCACTATGGTATGTATGGCCAGCTTGACGCAGTCGACCGGCGTGCCGTTGACCGTAAACAGGCGTATGCCCTCTTCGTCGCAGGGACGCTCTTTGATACGCAGAGGCGCTCCAACGGTGATAGCGGCCGACTGTCCGGAGTGTGGATGCTCGGGAGCCACGACAACCACATCGCCCATAGACGACACACAGCGCGCAAGGTGCATTATGCCGGGGGCGGAGATACTGTCATCGTTGGTGATGAGAATTAGAGGACGGTGATTTTCCATAATATGATAAATTTTTGAAACGTGCGGTTATTTATATAACGTAACTGAAGGGTGTATTGTTAGAATTGGAAATAGATAAATGGAGCAACTTCCGACGAACGGAATTCGAGCACGCACTGCACCGTGAGCATGAAAATGATTAGCTTTGCCGGCCATGGAAGCCCTACAAACCACAGGGCCGAGCGTTCGCGGATATCTGACGGTAAAAAATGCGACACTATTGTCACTCCCATTAGAATGAGCCACAGCATGCGCGAGGCCGCAAAAGCGCTGAGTTGCTCCACAGAGAAGCCATGGCTTGCCGAGCCAATAATCTCTAAAGCATCGGAGGCGCTGTCGGCACGGAAAAATACCCAGAGCACAACAACAAACACCATAGTCGAAAGCCAGCCGGTGAAGTGCATCAAGCGGTTGTCGGGAATTTTAGACAACACCGGTGCCGCGGCCTTGTGCGCGGCAAGTCCCGCTCCGTGCACACCTCCCCAAAGCACAAATTTCCATGCCGCGCCGTGCCACAGACCGCCTATAAGCATTGTCGCCATAAGATTGACATAGGTTCTGACTTTGCCCTTGCGGTTGCCACCGAGCGGTATGTATACATAGTCTCGGAGCCACGTGCTGAGCGAAATATGCCAGCGGTGCCAGAAGTCACTTATATTGCGAGCCTTGTAAGGGAAGTCGAAATTCAAGGCGAGTCTGAAACCCATGATGAGCGCAAGACCTATAGCCATGTCGGAGTAGCCCGAAAAGTCGCAGTAAATCTGCATAGCATAGCCCACAATGCCCATAAGCGCCTCAAAACCGGTATAAGCGCCTGGCGCGTCGAATATGAGGTCGTTGTACATGGCGATGTAATCGGCAATGACAGCTTTTTTGAACACTCCCAATATAATAAGCCAAAGCCCCGTATACACTTCGTTGCGCGAAGCATGCCGGTTTTGCCTGATTTGCGGCAGAAAATAGTCGGCTCGCACAATGGGGCCGGCCACGAGCGCCGGAAAAAATGACAGAAAAAAAGCATATTCAAGCCAGGTGCGCGCCGGCTGCACCTTATTTTTGTAAACATCGATGATATAGCTCACCGACTGGAAGGTGTAGAACGAAATACCCACCGGAAGCACCAAATCGAGAGGCTGAAAGTTACCGCCGAGCATGGCATGGAAATTCCAAAGAAAAAAATTGGCATACTTGAAATACGCAAGCACGCTCAGCGACGACAGCAGCGACAGCACCACACATCCGCGCCTGAACGAGCGTGTAGCTCCCTCGGTTGCCATTGCCTGCGACAGAAGCCAGTCGACAAGCGATGTCGACACAAGCAGCAGAGCGAACCAGCCGCTGCATTTATAGTAGAAAAACAGGCTGAACGCCACTACAAAAGCCGACATCTGCAACACCCGGTTGCGCAGGAGACCGTAGAGTGGCATGAACACAATAAAAAGTGCCCAGAACGTGCCCGACGAAAAGAGCAACGGCGCGTCGGGGTCGTAGACCAGATACCGGCCGATAGCAGCAATTATTTCGGTAAGGCTCGGCATACTATCTCTCGCCGGGTTGATGTACATAGCTGCGGCGCGCACGGCCCGAGGGCTTATCGGGCACATCAAGCCTTATGGGATAGCGGGCATTTTCCGGCATCCAGCGCACAACGCTGTCGAGCCATGCGGCCGCAGACTCACGGGTAGGGTGCGCGCCGTCGCGGCCGCGCTCGAAACTCATACCGTCTGACAGAAAGAAAGAGCCACGCGGTGTGCGCGATGCTATGAGGGCGTTGATACCGGTATCTTTGCGCCAGTTTGGCGGCCCAATCCATAAGAAAGGAATTGTGTCGATATCGGCTACAATCTTTTCGACATATCTGGCGCGTTTACGCTCTATATCGTTTACAAAAAGCTCGTTGGCGCCCAGACACACAAACACGTAACTTGGCCGCAGCCTGCGGATATACGTTGCGAGCTTGTCGGAGCGGCCCCATACTTCGCTCGTGGAACTGTACCATGTGACGGTGTAGAGCGTATGTCCGTTTTTTTCGGCATAGGCGGCAAGTCGAGGAGCCAGCCCCTCGAGCATCGAATCGCCGATGAAAAGTATGCATTGAGCCGTGGTATCGCACGGAGCCATAACCGGCGGCTCGGCATCGTCGGCGTCGGGCGCTGAGACAGGCACGGCCGGCGCCGTGACAGAGTCGCCACGCAGGGCGTCGGCAACTCCCGAGCTTTTCAGTCTGTAGCCCATGACTTCGGGCATCTCGAAAGCCGAGCTTACCGCAAATATCACAAAGGCCGCCAACAAAAGAAGCCATGCCGATGCATAGTGACGCTTCATAACTCTACATACTTCAGAAACTTACTACCATATACTCGCCGGCGCGGCCCGGAGCCACCCTATAGCTCCGCAAGGCATAACCCTTCGCGGCGGCCTCGCCCGACACAGGATGTCCGAGAAGCGAAAATACAT
Source organism: Muribaculaceae bacterium (assembly GCA_003979155.1). Lineage (GTDB taxonomy): Bacteria > Bacteroidota > Bacteroidia > Bacteroidales > Muribaculaceae > CAG-873. The sequence continues at coordinate 1,555 of RYWL01000051.1, read as the reverse complement.
TATACGTGCTGTGACACTTGGGGCACTCGGCAAGGTACTCGTTGTCCTCGTTGATAAACACGCGTACATCCTTGCTCCGCTCGACCGGGCAGCTCAGGTCGAAGGCCCGGGGATTGCCGAGCACATCGCACACAAGCAACACGCCGCCATAGCCTGTATAGGTCTGAGCGGTGTAGAAGAAATTGGCAGGCTTGCGCTCCGAGCGGATAAACATATTCCAAGTAAGGGCACTGTTGGCTCCATAGATATTCCAGTCGGCTACCGTCTGAAACACTATATTGACGGGCTCCACCGGTATGCGCTCATTGTCGAGACGGTCGCAACCGGTGCAGAAAAGCACTGCGGCGGCAGCGGCGATACCCGCTGCCAATGTGACAAAAAACTTATACAAAGCGTGCGAAAAGTGAGCCGAACTGGTCGGCGGCCTTCTGAAGTGTCGGACCAACAATAGGACGAAGCATCATGGGTATGTCAACGTCTATCACTCCGGTGAGCTCGGTGCTTTCGGCATCGACAGGCTTCATCTCAAGTATGAGATTCATCGGCACGGGAGATTTTTCGGCCTTAAGGCTTATGGCCTCGGGGGTGCGGCGATCCACTTTGAATTTGATTTCGCCTACCTGCTGAGTTGAAATCTTTATGGTGTCTTCGGTAAACGACACATCGCCTACTTTTGCCTTTTCGTCGGCAGGAAGATTATCGAGAGCCGACTGAAGACGACGGAAATCGGCAAACTGCTCGGCAATTGTCTCGGCCGAACGTTTTACTACTACGGGCTGTGAACTGTATTTCGACATTTGAGAGTTCTTTTTTTTGATTAGGGTCTTAAAAACCGCTGCACAGATGCTACTGCACAGCGGTTGCATATCTTAATGTGTCTGTGGCATCAGCGTGAGGGCGTCCAGTTTGCCGGGTCGGTACGCCACTGTTCGAGAGTTGCTATGTAGGAATGTGTTATATAATTTGTCTCGAGGGCAGCCTCAAGCAGAGCGTTGTAGTTGCTGAGAGTGGTGAGGTTTACACCGGCCTGCTCGAAGTTTGCCTGAGCTACAGGGAAGCCATATGTGAACAGAGCCACCATGCCTATCACCTCGCAGCCCGCCTTGCGCACGGCCTCAACGGCTTTGAGCGAGCTCTTGCCGGTAGAAACGAGGTCTTCGATTATCACCACTTTCTGACCCATGCGGAGGTCGCCCTCGATAAGGTTTTCCAAACCGTGGTCTTTGGGAGTGGAGCGGATGTAGGCGTAAGGAAGGTTGAGAGTATCGGCCACAAGAGCGCCCTGTGCGATAGCTCCGGTTGCAACGCCGGCAATGGCTTCAGCCTCGGGATAAGTCTCCATGATTACGCGCGTAAGCTCAGTCTTTATAAAGGTACGCACGTCGGGATAGGAGAGCGTGAGACGGTTGTCGGTATATATGGGTGAGTTCCAGCCCGAAGCCCAAACGAACGGATTGGCAGGCTGAAGCTTAATGGCATTTATTTTAAGAAGTTTTTCTGCTAACAGATGCGCTACGGTTTTCATCTTTCCAATATCTGTCTCTTATACACATCT
>RYWL01000050.1:11164-12098 GCA_003979155.1 Muribaculaceae bacterium | reverse complement strand
AGAAGTGCCGCGAGCCGGCACCTCCGCGGCCTGAGCGGCAAAGTATCTTTACATAATCTATGAAATTCGAGTCAGCCATGGTTGCTGTTGTGTTTTATTGTGAAGCAAGGCCGCTGATATGGGCTTTGTTGCTTTTTATTTGGTATTTAAACGATTGAAACGTGTTGAAAGTTGGGGGTACGTATCAGTAGGCCAGATAGTTTTTGCGCGACGCATCGAGCTTGAGGAGTATGAAGAGTAGTATAGTGAAACCCCACAGCGACGAGCCACCGTAACTGAAGAACGGCAACGGAATTCCGATTACCGGACACAGACCTATGACCATGCCTATGTTTATGCAGAAGTGAAATATGAAATACGAGGCCACGCAGTAGGCATAGACACGCCCGAAAGTGGTCGGTTGTCGTTCGCCTATGGCAATGACACGAAGTATCAGAGCCAGAAACAGCAGTGTGACGAGCATTGTGCCGATGAAACCTTCTTCCTCGCCGATTGTGCAGAAGATGAAGTCGGTGTGCTGTTCGGGCACATATTTGAGCTTTGTCTGGGTGCCGTTGAGGAAGCCTTTGCCGGTAAAGCCGCCCGAGCCAATGGCTATTGTCGACTGGTTGACATTGTATCCTGCGCCACGAAGGTCTTCCACAATGCCCAAAGCCACTTCGATGCGGAGCCGCTGGTGCGGTTGAAGTTTCTGGAAGGCCATGTTTACCGAGAACATGAAACCTATCGCAAGCACTGCCGTAGCGACGGAGATATAGAGCTTGGGCCGGCGGTATTTGATAGCCTCAATAACTATATACACACAGGCAATGAAAAGCATGGATAAGATGCAGGGCAGGGCAGGAACGATAATCTCGCATAAGTCGACAAGATACATCACCAGACCGCAGCCGGCAAACCAGAATACGAGGTTGCGGCCTATTTCTATGCGGCG
>RYWL01000050.1:0-11154 GCA_003979155.1 Muribaculaceae bacterium | reverse complement strand
TCGCCATGCCTGCCATTACCGTCATAATCATTATGAACACGGTGAACTCGCCCGTCGGTATGCCGAGTATCATAGTCTCGGAGTATTTGATAGCCACTACAAATATAACAATGGCGAAAAGTGCGGCAAAGAGCACAAGTCCGCTCATGCCTTCGCGGTAAAGCACAAAGAATAGTGCCATGAACGTCAGTGCCGAGCCTGTTTCGTTCTGCAGCAGGATAAGCACTACAGGCGTCAATATTATGGCGAGCGCCTTCACATAGTTTATCCAGCGCGCATTGAGCACAAAGTGATAGCTGCTGAAGAGCTTGGCGAGAGCCAGAGCCGTGGCAAATTTGGCGAACTCTGCCGGCTGAAGGCTCATTGCCGAGCCAAAGCTTATCCATGAGCGGGAGCCTTTGATGTTGTGCGCCACAAATGGCGTGATTAGCAGCAATAGCATCACGCCTATGTATATAGGGTATGAATATGTCTCATACATGCGGTTGTCGATGAGCAGAAGTACAAGCGCAAGTACTGTCGACAGTATTATCCAGCGAAGCTGTTTGCCCGAAAACTCTGTGACGGCAAACATCGAGGCATTGTCGAAGTCGTAGCATGCGGCATATATACTCACCATGCCGGCAAATACCATGACCAGATATATAATTATTGTAATCCAGTCGAGATTGCGAAATGTGGAGCCGGACTCACTTCTTCTTGGCAGGCGCATAGTAAATCGACGATTTTAGCATTTGTTCCTCCATTGCCTTGTGTTCGGGCGAAATAGTGCCTGTGAGGTATTTCTCCATTACAAGGCATCCTATAGGCACACCGTATGTGGCTCCCCAGCCGCCGTTCTCCACATAGACGGCAACAGCGATTTTAGAGTCGTGATATGGTGCGAAGCCCATGAATGCCGAGTGGTCGGGTCCATGGGGGTTCTGGGCTGTGCCTGTTTTGCCGCACACCTCTATGCCCGGAATGGCCGCGCGCCGGCAGGTGCCGCCGGTCACTGCCATGCGCATGCCTTCGGCTATATCGTCGTACCAGTGCGCGGCAATCGTGGGCCGACGCAGTTCGAAGGCATCTTCCGACATCACGGTGTCTTTGATTTGCTTCACCACATGCGGTGTGATAAAATAGCCGCGGTTGGCAATGGTCGCCGACAGATTGGCAATCTGCAGGGGCGTGGCGAGTATTTCGCCCTGGCCTATGGCAACGGAAATGATTGTATTTGCGCTCCAGTGTCCTTTTGAGTAGAATTTATCGTAGAATTTGGCATTGGGTATGAAGCCGCGGCTTTCGCCCGGAAGGTCTACTCCGAGCTTATATCCGTAGCCCATCGACACGAGATGGTTTTTCCATACCTCGAAGGCCTTGTCGCTGGCGCCGTATTTGCTCCGCTTGTCAATCATGCCTTTAAGGCCCCAGCAGAAGAAGGCATTGCACGATGTCTGCAAAGCCGGTTTAAGGGGCAGTGGAGAGCCGTGTGAGTGGCAGCCTACGCGTAGACCGCCGCTTATGTATCCGTGTGAACAAGGATAAGCGGTGGAGAGATTTATGATTCCCTCTTCGAGAAAAATCAGACCTTGTGTGGGCTTGAATGTGGAGCCGGGCGGATAAGCTGCCATGAGGGCGCGGTCGAAGAGTGGCCACGAATCGTCCTGCGTCAGCATCTTGTAGTTTGTGCCGCGCTGGCGCCCTACGAGCAAAGCCGGATTATAAGTCGGCATCGACACCATGCACAATATTTCGCCTGTCGAGGGTTCGATGGCCACAACGGCACCACGTTTGCCAACCATGAGCGATTCGGCATATTGCTGTAGCTTTATGTCGAGACTCAGACGCAGGTCGCGGCCGGCAATCGGGGCAATGTCGTTGGCTCCGTCCTCATATCGGCCCTGAATGCGTCCGCGCGCATCGCGCATGAGAATTTCCACGCCTTTTACGCCGCGAAGATATGGCTCATAGCTCTTTTCCACGCCGAGGTCGCCGGTATAGTCGCCAGGAGCATAGTAATTGTCGCGGTCGATGTCGGTCTGCGATACTTCGCGTATGTTTCCGAGAACATTGGCTGCCGTCTGGTGCTTGTACTGGCGCAGTATCCGTTTCTGTATGAAGAAGCCCGGAAAGCGGTAGAGCTTTTCTTGCAGACGGCCATAGTCTTCCACCGACAGCTGGGCTATGAGGCGCTGGGGCGTGTATGTGGAGTAGCCCGGATTGAGACGCTTGTCTTTCATGTCGGCGAAGCGTTTTCTCAGGGCTTCGGGCGTTATGTTGATAGTGGCGCAGAAATCGAGTGTGTCGAAGTCCTGCACCTCACGGGGTATGAGCATGACATCGTAGGCAGGCTGGTTGAATACTACCAGCTCGCCATTGCGGTCGTAGATAAGGCCGCGCGACGGATATATGTAAAGATACTTTGCCGCTCAGGCCGCGGAGGTGCCGGCTCGCGGCACTTCTATCGTGCCAAATATGTGCCTAAAGGCGGACCCGACGGTGGCGACGGAGGCCGCGGCGGACATATCATACTCCGCGGCAACCGCAATATGTGGACCCTTCTGCCACTCAAATACCGCCGTCATATCTTCGCCGGCAACGGCCAGAGCGGCTCAGGCGGCCGTTCGTTTGGCAAAGACGGAGAGGATATCGTTGTAGACGTTCCATGCGGCACTGTCGTATATGATGCCGAGACCGGCGAATATCTTACCGAAGTGACCGACGACGGACAGGAAATAAAGCTGCTCAAAGGCGGCCGCGGAGGTCTTGGCAACTGGCACTTCAAAAGCTCTACAAACCGCACACCGCGCTACGCACAGCCCGGCGAACCGGCAATTGAAAAATCGGTGGTGCTCGAACTGAAAATGCTCGCCGATGTAGGTCTCGTAGGTTTTCCAAATGCCGGCAAATCGACTCTTCTGTCGGCCGTATCGGCCGCCGAGCCCAAAATTGCCGACTATCCTTTTACCACAATGGAACCTCAGCTCGGCATTGTGAGCTATCGTGACAACCGCTCATTTGTAATGGCCGATATTCCGGGCATCATCGAGGGCGCGAGCGAAGGCAAAGGACTCGGTCTGCGTTTTCTTCGCCACATAGAGCGTAACGCGGTGCTTCTGTTCCTCGTTCCGGCCGATGCCGACGACATAGAGCGCGAATATGAGATTCTGCTCGACGAACTCCGTCGCTTCAATCCGCAGCTGGTCGACAAGGAGCGTATACTCGCCATATCGAAATCGGATTTGCTTGACGACGAGCTGCGCGAAGAAGTCGAGAAAACTCTTCCGCAGGGCGTTCCCCATGTATTCATATCGGCAGTCACCGGCTACGGTATCGACAAACTCAAGGATGTGCTCTGGACAGCCATCACCGACGACCGCAACCGCATCGACTCGCCCGACCTTGTACACCGTCCGCTCGACAGCCGCCACCGTGTGACTGAAGAAGACAACTTCATCTTCGAATACGAGCCCTCGGCTGACGAAGCTGATGAAGAGGCTGAAGACCTCCGCCGCATCAGCCCCGAAACATGGGGCGAGGATATAGACTGGGACGATGCCGAAGTCGATACTGCCGACGAAGACAGTTTTGACGAAGAAGTCGACGATGACGATGACGACCGTCCGAGCGACGACGATATTTTCGGCTACGAAGCTATCAACGACGACCGCCAATGAGCACAAGTGTAGCACAACTCTTCAAAGACACTGTGGACCGTCTCACATTCTCGCTCGGAAAGGGCGAGGGTGAGGCGGCCGCACGAATCATCTTTGAAGATGAGGCAGGCTACGACCGCAAGTATATTTTCGTGAACGGCGACCGCGAAGTTCTCGATTTTGTGCAAAAGCGGATAAATGATGCCGTCGACAAAGTGATTGCCGGCGAACCGGTGCAATATGCCGTTGGCCGGGCTCTGTTTATGGGCAACAACTATGTCGTGTCGCCGTCGGTGCTCATACCACGGCCCGAAACGGCCGGGCTGGTCGATATTATCACTTCTGATTACAAAGACCGCAGCGACCTGCGCGTGCTCGACATAGGCACCGGCTCGGGTTGCATAGCCATATCGCTCGCACGCGCACTGGCATTTGCCGATGTCACCGCCATGGACGTAAGCGGCGAAGCGCTCAAAGTAGCCCGACGCAATGCCGAAGACCTGTCGGTAAAAATCAGCTTTGTCTGCGGCGACATTCTCAATACACCTTTCCCCGGCAACCCGTGCTACGACATAATAGTGAGCAATCCGCCGTATGTGTGCGCTTCGGAGGCCAAAGACATAGAGCCGCGCGTGCTCGACTATGAGCCTCACACGGCTTTATTCGTGCCCGACGACAATCCGCTGCTCTTCTACAAGGCGATAAGCGCCTATGCCCGCGAAGCCCTCGCTCCAGGCGGAAGACTTTATTTCGAAATCAACTCCCGCTTTCCGCAGGAAATGCGACAACTGCTGCAACACGATGGCTTTGAGGATGTCGACATCCGCCGCGACTATCTCGGCGCATACCGCTACGCCATTGCCATGCAGCCCGACAATCGATAGAAACGATGCCGCGCAATTTTTCAAGTTCCAAAACAGTTCTGCCCGAAAAAGCGCTCATACGCTGCGAAGAACTTTGTGCCCGTGCCGAACGCTGCGAGCACGAACTCCGTGAGAAAATGTATGCCTGGCGTATCAACGGTCGCGACATCGATGCGATAATAAACTCGCTCACCACACGCCGTTTTCTAGACAACAGCCGTTTCGCGCGCGCTTTTGTCCGCGACAAATATCGCTTCGCCCACTGGGGTCGCCGCAAAATAGCTCTCTCACTGAGACAAAAACGAATCGACAACGACACTATCGACGAAGCACTCGATGAAATAAATCAGGAAGAATATGCCGCAATTCTGCACGGCCTTCTCAAAGCAAAGGCCGCCAGGATGGAGCAGCCTCTCTCGTATGAAAGCCGTGTGAAACTGTTCCGCTTCGGAGTGTCGCGCGGATTCGAGCCACAGCTTATATCGTCGACGCTCAAAACTCTCTGAGCCTCGACACTCTAGAGCAAAGCCGGCAGACGGCATCACCGGCCAGGAATATCACTCCTACTTCCGGGCTATTTTTTTCTTTACCCGTGCAGGGTTTCCTGCAGCAAGACAATCGGAAGGAATGTCGTCGACCACTACCGAACCGGCTCCAATCACACAATTGTCGCCTATGGTGACTCCCGGGAGTATTGTCACATTGCCGCCGAGCCACACGTTATCTCCGATAGTCACAGGCTCGGCCCACTCCACAAACTTATTGCGCTCCTCTGCCTCCAGCGGATGGCAAGCTGTGTAAATCGATACGTTTGGCCCGATGAAACAGTCGTGGCCGATTGTTACAATGGCCTCGTCGAGTATTGTAAGATTGAAATTAGCAAAGAAATTCTCTCCGACCAGAATATTGCAACCATAGTCGCATCTGAAAGGCTGATTGGCATTTACTTTGTCGCCGCAAGCCCCGAGAAGACCTTTGAGAATATCTTTTAGCTCCGGAGCGAAGGGGTCGAGCTCGTTGTAGCGCTTCAGAGTGCGACGTGTTTTTTTAAGAAGCTCGGCAAAGGGCGGATACCCGGCATCATACACTTCGCCGGCGAGCATCTTGCGCCATTCCTGAGCAAAATACTCATCGCGCTCCACTTCTTCGGGAATATTATATTCGATTTTATTCATTTTAAGTGAATTAAAAAAAAGATGTGAATTTTATTAGTCGCGATACTGAATCACGATGCAAAATTAGCACTATTTCACCAATTTAACATAGTAATCGGCCCCGGAATTTTGTTATACTGATAAAGAAAGCATCAAGCATCCCTCGTCCTCAGTATCGAGTAGTGATTATTGGATGCTGGGGCTCTCATAAATAAATAGTTGAAACGTGGGAACGTCCCGGTACTTAGAAAGCGCCGGGACGTTCTTTGTTTAAGTTCTATGGATTAATCCGATTATTTAATTGGCTCGATTCTGAAAGTGAAAGAGTATTCAGTATCGGGCTGGAGACGATACTGGTTGAGCGGGCCGGGTCCGCAGCTGGCATTTCCGAGGCCATACTGTGCGGCATCGAGCGAGAGAATCACTTCGTTGCGGCGCACCTTGTCGAGCTCATGGTCGTATTTTGCATTCCATATGTCTTTGTCGGTATAATGGAGTGCACTGAAGGCTATGGGCCTGGCAGCTGTGATGCGTATACCCTTGCCGTCGTTGTCGGTAAGCGACAGATAACGGGTGTCGGTGCGATTGCCCATCGACTGTGTGCGGATATAGTGCTCACGCATGCCGTCGACAGTGCTTGCATATTTGCCGACGAATGCGGCAGCATGACGGTCGGTATAGTTTTCAATCGGACCGCGGCCATACCAGCTTACATTTTCAAGCGAGGGAGAGAATGCTGCTGTGAGACCCAGACGCGGCAAAGAGAATTTGTCGGGAGTGGTGAAGTCGGCAGTTACATCTATTGTGCCGTTGCCATAGAGGATATATTTCACTGTGTAAGGCACGGTCTGCTTGCCGACTGTCGCTTTGAGCGCAGCCTCTACTGTTACCGATGTGCCGTCGGGGGCAAGGGTGTACTTGAAGTTCTCCAGAGCCACACGAGCATCTTCATAGTTGGGATGCATGTTGCTGATGCTGCGGAACCAGTTGAACGTGAAGCCGTCGAGACCGTGCATATACTGGCGGCCGTCGACATCCATGCCTATAAGCGAACCCGTGCGGGTATTGAAGATGTATTCGCAGCCGTAGCCGTCGATTACCAGACGGTCGCCAGGCTCTTTGTGCATCTTCATGCGTGCTGTTGAGCTCACAGGAGCAAGCTCGGGCATATATTCATTGAGCTTAAACTGCGCCATAGCCACAGAGTGACCGGCCTGTGCCCATACTGTATTTTTCTTGAGAACGATGTCGAAATTCACAAAGTACTCTGCCTTGTCGGTAGCCATGCCGGCCACTTCAATCTGGGGCAGCTCCATAGTAACGGATTCGCCTGGCTTGCAGAAGGGAAGGGCAACAACACCGCGGCTCAGTACTTCGCCGTCTTTTTCAACGGTGTATACCATGTCAAATTCGTCGAGGTTGGTGTCGGTGTATTTGTTCTTGAGGGTGAGCTGACGGTTTGAAGGCATCGAGAAGTCGATGTATTTGTATACGTTCTTCACTTCGAGCAGCTTGGGTGTTACCTGTCGGTCGGAGCGTATGATGCCGTTGCAGCAGAAATCGTTGTCGTTGGGAAAGTCTCCAAACGAACCGCCGAAGTAAAATTCATTGGCCGGACGACCAGGTTTGTTTATAGTCTGGTCTACCCAGTCCCATATACAGCCGCCAATCATGCGTTCGGAGTGGTTCTCGATGTAGTCCCAGTATTCGGGGAGATTGCCGATTGCATTGCCCATAGCATGGGCATACTCGCAGAGGAAGAACGGCTTGGTGGTATTCTGACGGTCCTGAGCTATCATGCCGTCGAGCGAGGGATACATGCGCGAATCGATGTCGGCGGTCTCGTTCATGCCTTCGTAATGGATGATGCGGTTGTCGAGAGCACGCACGGCATCACGCTCGGCCACGATATTGCAGCCGCCGCCCGACTCGTTGCCCAGCGACCAGAAAATGATAGAGGGATGGTTCTTGTCGCGCTCAACCATGCGCACGGCACGGTCGACATAAGCTTCTTTCCACTCGGGATTGTTTGATATAGACTGATTGCCGTGGCACTCCTGGTCGGCTTCGTCCATCACATAGATGCCATAGTAGTCAAAGAGCGAGTACATCTTTGGCGATTTGGGATAGTGGCTTGTGCGGATGGTATTGAGGTTATGTTGCTTGAAGAGCAAAACGTCTTCGAGCATTGTCTCCACTGGCACAGCCTTGGCCTCAGAGGGGTGTACGTCGTGGTGGTTTGAACCTTTGAAGTATGTGAGTTTGCCGTTGACATACACTTTTTTGTCTTTTATTTCAATGCTGCGGAAACCATATTTCTGAGTTGTGGCTTCGGTCACTTTGCCGTCGGCGTCGAGCATCTCAATGTTTACGGTGTAGAGGTTGGGCTTCTCGGCGCTCCAGAGAGCCGGCTTGTCGACAACTGTTTCGAGCATTACTTCGCTCTCGGCACCCGGCTTCACAACAACTGCCGGAGAAGAAACTGCTGCCACTACTTTACCGGCGGCGTCGAGAACTTCGGCCTTAATGGTGCGCGACTCGGCACGCTTTCCGCGGTTGTCTACTTTGGCGTTGATGTCGAGAGTGGCCTTGCCGTAGTCGGGAGTGAAAGTAGATGTAAGATACAAATCGCGAAGATAGGTCTTGGGCGTGGCGGTGAGATATACATCGCGGTATATGCCGCTCATGCGGAACATATCCTGGTCTTCGAGATACGAGCCGTCGCTCCAGCGGTATACCTCGACAGCGAGCACATTCTTGCCTGGTTTCACATATTTGGTGATGTCAAAGCGAGCATCTGTGGTCGGACCCTGGCTGTAGCCCACTTTTTTGCCGTTCACCCATAGATACATGGCGCTGTAAACGCCCTCGAATGTGATGAACACTTCTTTGTCTTTCCAGTCTGCCGGAAGTGTGAAGTCGCGGCGATAAGAGCCTACGGCATTGGGTTCGTTGTTAATTGTATAGCCGCGCTGTCCCTGAATGAAAGGAGGATTGTTGCGGAACGGATATGTTATATTGGTGTAGATGGGTGTTCCGTAGCCTTTCATCTCCCAGTTGGATGGCACCGTTATCACATCCCAGCCCGAAACATCATACGACGGACGGTAGAAATTGAGCGGACGCTCTTCGGGCGATTTAACCCAGTTGAATTTCCAGTCGCCGTTCAGGAGCATATAGCGCGACGAGCTGTTCTGCACCCAGGGTAATTCATACGAGGGATCGGCTTTCATCGACTTGCTGTCGGCAAAAGGAACAAAAGTGGCCGTTGCAGCTTCTTTGTTGATGCCGATTACATGTTGGTTCTCCCAGTCGTTGGTGCTCGATGTTTTCATCGGCTCATAAGTCACTTTGACATCCGACTGTTTGAGAGTCCATTTGTCTTTACTGTTCTTGCTGTTTTTGGGGAGTTGCATCACAGGCTCTCCCACGGGCTCAGCATCGGCATAAGCAAGATTGTAGTCGCTTGCCAGAGAGGTGAATGTGTATGAGCCGTCGGCATTGCGTGTGGCGTGCCACTGCTGGTTGCGGTTGTTTTTCTGCGACTGCCACTGAATAACGCGACACTCAGTGGCTCCTTTGCCTGAGTTGTCGATTGCCATTTCGGAAACGGAGTTAAGAATGAGATAGACATCGTTTCCGAGGTCTACAAACGACCACACTTGCGAGCCTTTGTCTTTCACGGGTTTGTTGATAAAAAGGTTGGCATCGGGCGACAGACTCTCGTTATTGTCGAGAGCGAGACCGGTCGTTGTCAACATCTCGTAGTTCTTGCCCGTGTCAATCACACCGGCAAGAAGGCCGAGAGGCGCCATAATCAGCGCCGTGCACAATGATAATATATTTTTTTTCATTAGTAAATATAAAGGTTGTTTCGAAAATTTAAGGTATATGGGCACGTCTGCCACACCGTGTTGATTTTATTTGAGCGAGGCATCGGTTTTATATACTCCGAACGTATGCAGCGCCGGACATGCCAGGCCATCGGTGAGGCGCAGCCGCACATAGCGTGCGGTGACGGGCTCAAAGCGGACAATCCACTTGTGGCCTATGCTCTGTAGCGCCGATGCTTCGGGTATTTCGTTCCACGTTTTGCCGTCGGCCGACCAGTCGACAGCCCATCCCGTAGTGCGGTGACCAAGTTCAATTACCTCGGCAGCCATGAGGCAGTCGAATGTCTCGGCACGGGGAAGTGTGAACACTACTTCTCCGGTATTGACACCGTCGCGTCCGGCATAATATGTCGTGGGGTCGTTGTCTAAGAGGTTTTTGGCTCCATAGCGGCCGCCGCGACTGTTTGTGACGCGTACTTTGCTGTTTTTAAGCAGATTGTTGCCAAAGGTAGCGTCGAGACCCTTGCGCAGAGCCACTACATTTGCCGAATCGGCAGGATGCAGAAGGCCGCGACGGTCGGGCGGGAGATTGAGCAGAAGAACACTGTTATGGCCCACGCTGGTGCAGTAGATGTCAAACAGCTCAGCGACACTCTTCACCTGATTATCCTCTTCGTGATGATAAAACCAGCTCGGACGTATCGACACGTCGGTTTCGGCAGGTATATATGCGTTGCCGCCCAACACACCGTGGTTGAGGCCGTCGATATGGCCGGCTTCATCGCGGATACAAATCGAGTCGGTCGTAGCCCAGCAGGGATTGCCGCAGTTGCCGGCTTCGTTGCCCATCCAGCGCACATCGGCAAAGGGATATGAATTTTTAGTGCCGAAAATCACACAGTCGGGCTGATTTGAGCGCACTATCTTGTACCACTCTGCATATAAGGGAGTGGTGAGTTCATCGGCACCGGCTCCGTCCCACCAGGTTTCCCAAATGGGGCCGTATTGTGTCATAAGCTCCTCTATCTGCGAGGCATAGTACTTCTTGTATGATTCGGTGTTATAGTAGGGATGCAGATGCTCGTGACGGTCGTGCGGACCGAGATAGATGCCGGCTTTCACTCCATATTCGCTACATGCATCCACAAACTCACGCACCACGTCGCCTTTGCCGTCTTTCCAGGCCGAATTTTTCACACAGTAATCAGTGTATTTACTGGGCCAGAGACAGAAACCGTCGGCATGCTTTGCCGTGATGATACCGGCCTGAATTCCGGCTTCTTTGAGGGTACGAATCCACTGCCGGCAGTCGAGTGCCGTGGGGTTGAAAATAGCTGTAGATGCTTTCCCCTCTCCTTCGTTTACAAAATCTTCGTATGTATTTATGCCATAGTGAAAGAATGCAATAATTTCACGGTCGAACCACTCCTTCTGCCGCTCGTTCGGCACAGGGCCATAGGGCTCAGGAGCTTTTTGCGCAGAAACAGCGAGCGAACAAGCCACTGTTCCACATAACATAGCTGATTTTAAATTCATTATATATTGATTTTATGGTAATTACATCAATTGCGCCTACTGTGCTCAATTTCATGAACAGAACAAAAATAGGCACTTAGAGCTTGTTTAAAAACAAATGTGAATAATAAATTAAGCATCAGTCAATATT
>RYWL01000049.1 GCA_003979155.1 Muribaculaceae bacterium | reverse complement strand
ATATATATCTGAGCGACAACCGTATAAGACGGCTTATCAGCGAAGGGGCATCGCCTCCGGCAATCTGCCGGTTGAAGAGTTTACGGTCGAGCACCCAGCCGGCATAAACCGATGTGAGCACTCCGCCGAGAGGCAGGAGAATATTCGACGTTCCGTAGTCGAACCAACTGAAGAAATCGAGACTGCCCACGAGGGGTATTTCAATGTCGGTGAAGCAGCCAAACGACATGGCGCACAGCAGCCCCAGAACAAGCGACACCGCTATGGTTAGGGCACAGGCATTGCGACGCTTCATTTTCTTTTCCTCGCAGAGAAAAACGACCACAATCTCACACATCGAGATAGTGCTTGTGAGCGATGCTATAAAAAGGGTGAAAAAGAAAAGCGATGCCCAGATGCGGCCTCCGGCCATCTCGTTGAAAATCGCCGGCAACACTTCAAACACAAGTTTCGGTCCGGCCTCGGGCGAATAGTCAAAAGAAAATACCGCCGGAAAAATCAACACGCCTGCAAGAACTGCAATGAGGGTGTCGAGCCCGGCTGTTGTGGCGGCACTCTTCACTATATCGGTGCTCTCACAGAAATAAGACGCATATGTAAGCATGCAGCCCAAACCAAGGCTCAGCGAAAAGAATGCCTGTCCCATGGCACCGATTACCACCGGCCCAGTGATACTGCCGAAATCGGGTTTGAAAAGGAAGCGGAGCCCGGCGCCGGCCTCGGGCAGCATAAGCGAATTGATGCAGAAAACAACAATGAGAGCAAGCAGCAGTGGCATGAGCACATTGCTTATACGCTCAATGCCGCTTGCCACGCCGCGAGAGATGATTAAATAGTTGATTAACAGAAATAGACTTGTCCACATAAGTGGACGCAAACCCGATGTGAATTCGCCGAAAACCGCGTGCAGGCCTTCGCGGCTCACGTCGGTATAGGCTCCGCCGACCGCTCCGAAAAAATACTCGAGCGTCCAGCCGGCTACCACTGAATAAAAACTTAGAATGAGAATTGCCGACAGCACTCCCATATATCCCAGGACATTCCATGCACGGTGGGCCTTGAACATACGGAAGACTCCAAAAAATCCGCTATGCGTGGCACGACCCAGTGTGTACTCGGCTGTTATGAGAGGTATACCGAGAATGACTATAAAGGCAATATATAAAATCATGAAAGCACCGCCGCCGTGAGCGCCGGCCTCGTATGGAAAGCGCCATATATTGCCCAGACCGACCGCCGACCCCACAGTAGTGGCAATTACTCCTAGGCGGGTTGTGAACAGTGGTCGCGACGATGTATTATCAATTTTTGTTTTCGACATATTAAGATGCAAGATTGGTCCTTTTGAAATAAGGATACAATTTGAAATAAGGATGCAATTTGAAATAAGGATGCAATATTACTCAAAATAATCGGAATATCATTGATTATTAAGGTTACGCCTCTCCACTCTCCCGCTCCCGGCTCGCCACGCCATACGGCAACTCTATTCTTTCAATCACTGAGGATGAACGACTTACGTCGAAATTTGTTTTATTATAAGTCAACCTCAAGAAATATGACACAATACAGATTAAAAAGAGTATATGACGAGCCTTCGCCCAACGATGGTTTTAGGGTCTATATCGACCGACTATGGCCCCGCGGACTCTCGCATGAAACTTTTCACTACGACTTATGGGAGAAGGATATCGCTCCTTCCACCGAGCTCAGAGAGTGGTTTCATGCAGATCCGACCAAGCGCTGGCCTAAGTTCAAGAGCCTCTATATAGCCGAGTTGAGTACAAATCAATCTTTTGCGGCGCTGAGCCATCTGCTGGCTCTGAAAGATGTGGTGACACTGCTTTACTCTTCGCGCGACTCTGAGCACAACAATGCCGTGGTCGTTTATAATTTACTGTCAAAAGATTAAATACTTATCCTACTCTCTGAGTCGACCATTTCTACTGTCTCTCAATTTAGAAAAGCCTCCCGAATCTGGAGCGGCTTAAAAAGACTAAACCCCGAGGTTTGTCCTAAGACAATGACTTTCGGGGAATTCCGTTGCAAAGGAAGAAATAATTGCGTAATTTTGCAAATAGCAATACTTAAAATTTACGAAGTGATATTTTAACTCAAAACGTATGACAAAAAAAATCTATCTCCTTGCTTCATTTGTGAGCATCTTAATGGTAGTAGTATCCACTGCTTGTGGAAACACAAGCACTACCAAAACCGAAAAGGTTGATGGCATTGAATGGAATGTATCACTTCGCAATACCGTACAGTTTAATGACTCTCTGACGGGTATAAGCACTTATAACATCTACACAGTTGCCGATACTGCATCGGTAAATGAAAAACTTCTGAGCATAAGGCCTGAAAACCTTACGCTCGACTGGACCTTACCCAGCACAGACGGAACAATTTGGTTGGTTGCATACGAAAGCGAACCGATTTTATCGGAAAAAGTGAGCATAACCGAGGCTAATTCAATACCGGCTTATGGGGGCAACATTCAGATTGGTTTCAAATTCTCCAATACTGAGAAATGGGCTACAATAACAAGAGAAAACATAGGCAAGCGTTTGGCATTATTTGTAAACGGTCAGCTTATGAACGCACCCCAAGTAAACAATGTGATTGAGTCGGGATATTGCTCGGTTTCAATCCCTGCAAATATGGTAACGGATTTTTTGCCAAATCTTGACCTGGAAAAGATTAAGCAATAAAAAATTCGCATACATCTTCAATAAATGCTCCTAAAGGGGGCATTTATTGAAGGTATCATAACAGACTAAGAGCCGGAGTAAGCTTACAAATCCGGGGCGGACGGTGCATTGACATTACATAGACCATTTGCCACCGACAGAGCCACAAGGCCTATAGACTGCCATAAAGTCGGCTTTTTATCGGGCATGAATCTGAACACCGGAGGCTTATACTTGTTTTCGACATCAAACAATATTTCCGACGGTAAAGTCTCAATGGTAAAATCCACTAAATTAAACCTTATTTTGCCAAACTGCATAAGTGATTTCAACCCTAAATTGCATTCATATTCGGTGGCAATCGCATTTAGGCCGCTGCTTACGAAAATCTGAGGTAAACTCACCGTACGTCCGCCAATTGTCGCACTGACATCGGGTAGCCTGTAGCCCTCAGTGATTTTTACACCTCCTATGCCTGCGGTGCGGATTGTATCGGGTTGGGCATATGTCGATAAACCCTTGTTCCTATTGAAAAAATCTCCGTTTAAAGACCCGTATGAAGCATCTCCCGTATCTATGCATACAAGCATAGCGTCATTATGGATGATGCCTTGTGTAAGCAGATTCATCTGCGGAGAGAAAAACATATTTGCAGGTGTACCGCTGCGTTCTGGAGCTGTCGAGGGCACGGTGATTTTTCGCCTTGTAAAATCTACCGTCATGTCTTTAAGCTGAAGCATAAGTTCACTTCCGACAACAATGCTGTAACAATCTATATACATGTTGGCTTCTTCGTTATCAAGAGTCATATTCACGACCAGAAATGGAACATCGCGAATAACAACATTGCCGAGTTTCAACTCTTTGGCAATCGCATAGTGACCTTTCTGGCGCCCTATGCCCATCACATTGTTGTAGGCATCGAGTGGAATAAGATTATAAGCCCGGGCCAAAGAATCAGATATTATATTCACTCCTGCACCTGTATCAAAAACAATGTCCGCTTCCGTGCCGTTTATGCCGCAATCATCAAGATACATGAGTAATGCTTCCCGTTCGTATTTTCCTACCTGTTTTATTCTGAATGGCACAGTCACCTCTTCTCCTGAAAACGAGATTGAATAAGGCTTATAAACCGACAGCGCCATATACTGGTCTATATATCGCTGCATGCCCTCCACGGCCGCACTGTCGAGATACTGTTTTGTGGCATCAAACACCGACGACAAAACGGAGGCCGCTTTAGCGTTGTCTCCCGTCTTGCTCAAGTCCATCGAAAGCATAACTGCGGAGTTGAGCAGATTCGACAAGTCAAGATTCGCGGTATGAGACTGAAGAAGTTCCTCAAATGCCGGTATGGAAATATCTGGCCTGTTCAACCGGTTACCAATAAGACCTCGTGAATATACTTCAAGAAAAGGCATTATCGAATCCTTGGGAGCCGCATTATATATGGAATCCAATGCAAACCAATCTCCACTGTTCATGGCATTTGCAATCCGTTCATCATAAGATTGGGAATACCCTGTCAGGGAACAGATTATAGTTACGACAGAGAACAACAGCTTTCTCATTGTTTTTACAGATACGTTTATGTGCAAATTTACGAAAAATCCATGGGATTTCTATGTCATAATTATCATTAAGCAATTTCTCCCAATAAAGAATCCAATTCTTCTAAATTGAGGAGACCATATAGATAAGCCGCCCTCGGGATACGCATGTCCTGAGGGCGGCCCATAAGTGATATATCGTAATTTCTATCGCCTTGCGTTGTTATTCGTCGGCACCGGTGACGACTGTGCCGGGGTAGAAGGTATAGGGGTCGAAGGCAGACCGCCGTTACCCGGACGAGTGACTCCGCCTACCGAGGTAGGCACACGGTTCATGCCCGGATTTTCGTTGCTCTGCGGCGGACGTATCACCGGACCTGGATTAGTGTCGATATATGGAGGCCTCACCGGAGGCCTGTAGAGCGGACCGTTGTAGATTGGGCCATTATACAGAGGGCCGTAATTCCAGTACGGAGAATTCCATGGTCCCCCGTAAGGGCCATAGTCATTCCAATACGGGCCTATACTTCCGCTGTCGACATCGACACCAAAACCGAGGTCGGCACACGAACTTATCGAGAGCGCTGCCGTAACAGCAGCCGCGAGTATATATCCTGTTTTCATAGTCGTTTTCTGTTAATCTTTCTAAGTATATAACAATTCGGGGGCACCAAAAGACGTAGTGTCGACGTTTTTTTTGATAAACCGGTACAATAACAGGCTATGTTTTTTCATGTGTTTCGGTTGTTATTATCGGTTGATATTCCTAAATTTGATTTTTCCACTGAATCTTTGACACTCAGCCAATTTGTTCAATTGCCGGAAAAATGCTAATTTTGGCGCATGAATCTCAAGGCAACAGTAATACGGAATACCGGAGCCCACTACGTGGCGCGCACCGCCGACAACAAGGAAATCAAATGCCTGGCCAAAGGCAACTTCCGCATCAAAGGCATCCGCACCACCAATCCGGTTGCCGTAGGCGACCACGTGTCGCTCGGCGAGGCCGGCCCCGACGGAGTCGCCTTTATAACGGCTGTCGAGCCGCGCCGCAACTATATAATACGCCGTGCGAGCAATCTGTCGAAAGCTGCGCATATAATAGCGGCAAACATCGACTGTGCCGTTCTTATAGCCACTCTCGCACATCCGGCGACTTCTTTCAATTTCATCGACCGTTTTTTAGCGACTGCCGAGGCTTATAATGTCCCGGCAGCGCTTATCATAAACAAAACCGACCTCCTCACAGCCCCCGAAGACCGGCAACTGCTCGAAGGCGTGCTGTATCTTTATCGCTCAATAGGCTACACTGCCATGGCCGTCTCGGCGGCTACAGGCGAAGGGCTCGCCGAGCTTTCAGAATTTCTCAAGGACAAGGTATCGCTTATTTCAGGAAATTCGGGCGTGGGAAAATCGACACTTATCAATGCGTTGATTCCGGGAGCCGACGTTCGCACCGCCGAGATATCGGCCTCGCACGACACCGGCATGCATACAACCACATTCTCCGAGATGTACAGCCTGCCCGGAGGGGGCCAACTCATCGACACTCCGGGAGTGCGCGGCTTCGGCGTTTTCGATTTCCGCAGCGAGGACGTAGGACATTACTTCCCCGAAATATTCAAATTCTCGCACAATTGCCGCTTCGGCAACTGCACCCACACCCATGAGCCCGGATGCGCCGTGCTCGAAGCGCTCGAAAACCAATACATCTCGCAGTCGCGTTATAATTCCTACCTCAGCATCCTCGAGGAAACCAACGAATATGCAGAGGACAAATACCGCAAAGGTTACTAAACCAGTAAAATTATGCTCAATAAAGATATATCACTCGTCGCCGATGCCGTTGCCAAGGTGCTTGCCGGAGACGAGCTCTCCGAAGAAACACTGTACGCACTTGCCGACATCGACTCAGACGAAGGCCGGGCTGCAATTATCGATGGCGCAGCCAAAATCACAGAGCGGTTCTGTTCTCGTAAATTCGATTTCTGCTCAATAATCAACGCACGCTCGGGCCGTTGTCCCGAAAACTGCAAATGGTGCGCCCAGTCGGCACACTACAACACAGGGTGCGAGGTATACGAGCAGGTATCGGACGAAGACACTCTCGCACTCGCCGAGGCCAACGCAGACCACGGAGTAGGACGATTCTCGCTCGTCACTTCGGGACGTCTCGCCAAAGGTTTCGCGCTCGACGGCTTCTGCCGGCAGATTAAGGAAATAAACCGCCGCGGACGCATCTCTACATGCGCTTCGCTCGGTCTGCTCGGACGCGAAGAACTAATGCAGTTGCGCGAGGCAGGAGTACGCCGCTATCACTGCAACCTCGAGACAGCGCCCTCATTTTTCCCCTCGCTATGCACCACTCACACAATGGAAGACAAGTTCGCCACAATAGCAATCGCACATGAACTCGGCTTCGAGGTATGCTCGGGTGGAATCATCGGCATGGGAGAGACACGACACCAGCGCATGGAACTTGCCATAACGCTCCGCAAAGTGCGTCCGGTGTCAATTCCTATAAATATACTCTGTCCTATCCCCGGCACACCGCTGGCCGATGTGCCTCTGATTGAGGAAGACGAAATACTGCTCACCGTAGCCCTCTTCCGATTCGCACATCCTTCCGTACAGCTCCGATTCGCCGGAGGCCGCAAACGCCTCAGCCGTGAGGCCACAATCAAAGCCATGCGCACGGGCATCAACGGCGCCATCGTCGGCGATCTTCTCACAACCATAGGCGCAACAATGGCAGAAGACAAAGAGACAGTTGCCGAAGCCGGCTACGAGATATGAAAAACGAATCGGCCGTACAGCTCACAAACCGTGTCCGCAAGGAATTTGCCTCGCTCGACGAAGCCAAATGGCGTCGCCGCACCGGCCTATTTCCGGCCGAAGGCACAAAATGCGTTCTCGAACTTGCCGCGGTCTTCCGTCCCCGTTCAGTCTATGCCACCGAAGAGTGGATTGCCGAGCACGGCGCCGCCATTGAAGGCGTAGAAGTGTGCAGGGTACAGGCACGCGACCTGCGCGAGCTTACACGACTTTCATCGACACCTCCGGTAATAGCAGCTTTCGAATTACCCGAAGCTCCGCAGCTCCCCGACCGAAGCTATTTCAGCGAAAATCTCACACTTATGCTCGACCGCGTGCAAGATCCCGGCAACCTCGGCACCATTCTGCGCACATGCGACTGGATGGGCGTACGGAATATCATTGCCTCCGAAGACACTGTCGATTGCTTCAACCCAAAAGTAGTACAGGCCACCATGGGCGGCCTCGCCCGTACTAAAGTGGTATATACCAACCTGCCGGCATTGCTCGATACTCTCGACAAATCAGTTGCCGTATGCGGCACCTTCCTCGACGGCGAGAATATCTATACCGCTGCCCTGCCCGACTCCGGTGTGCTCATCATGGGCAACGAAGGCAAAGGCATAAGCGACGAAGTGGCCAACGCTGTGAACCGGAGGTTGCTTATTCCGTCATATCCCGGCACAGACAAAGTGGAAAGCCTCAATGTGGCTGTAGCGACAGCAATCGCGCTGTCGCAATTCCGCATGCGTCTTTTCGGACAATAAATTACGAATATAAATTAAAAACAGATAAAATCATGTTCTCAAAAGAAACTTACATCAGCCGTCGGGCAGAGCTCAAACGCCGCGTCGGTTCGGGCCTCATACTCTTCTTAGGCAATGACGAAGTGGGCATGAACTATGCAGCCAACATATATCCATTCCGTCAGGACTCCTCGTTTCTTTATTACTTCGGCCTCGCATACGCAGGGCTTAACGCCATAATTGACATCGATAACGACTCCGAAATTATATTTGGCGACGAACTGTCTATCGACGACATCGTCTGGACAGGCACACAGCCTACTCTCAAAGAAAAAGCTTCGATGGTAGGCATCGAAAAGACCCGCCCTTACGGCGACATCACACTTTATCTTGATAACGCCCGCAAAAAAGGACAGAAAATACACTACCTGCCCACATATCGCGGACAAAATCAAGTCAAACTCCAGAACTATCTCGGCATATACCCCGGCACCGAACAGCCTTCAGTCGACCTCATACGCGCCATTGTAGACATGCGCAAATGTAAAACCGCCGAGGAAATAGCCGAAATAGAAAAAGCCTGCAACGTGACAGCCGACATGCACATCGAGGCCATCCGAGCCACGCGTCCGGGCATCTATGAATACGAAGTTGTGGCCCGGCTCGAGGCCGTTGCAGCCGCACACGGCTGCCGTCTGTCGTTCCCCACAATAGCTACAATCCACGGCGAAACCCTTCACAACGAAGACCACTTCAACCTCATAAAAGAAGACAGCATGCTTCTGGTAGATGCCGGAGCCGAGACGCCTATGGGTTACGCCGGCGACATGTCGTCGACAATCTGCGCAGGCAAGCGCTTCTCTCCTCAACAAAAAGAAATCTACGACATACAGGTGGCTGCTCATCAGGCCGCTGTGGCAGCCCTTCGTCCGGGCGTGCCATTTACAGAAGTATACAACCTCGCATCCGGCGTGATTTTCGACAGCCTCAAGGCCCTCGGCATAACCAAGGGCGACACGGCCGAAGCTGTAGCAGCCGGCGCACACGCAATGTTCTTCCAGTGCGGACTCGGACACATGATGGGTCTCGACGTACACGACATGGAAAACCTCGGCGAAGTATATGTCGGATACGACGGAAAGCCCAAGAGCACACAGTTCGGCCGCAAATCGCTGCGTCTGGGCCGCCCGCTCGAAGAAGGATTCGTACTCACCATCGAGCCCGGCGTATACTTCATTCCCGAACTTATCGACATGTGGAAAGCCGAAAAACGATTTGCCGACTTTATCAACTACGATGAACTCGAAAAATGGCGCCACTTCGGCGGTATACGCAACGAAGAAGACTACCTCATCACAGCCGACGGAGCACGCCGTCTGGGTAAAAAAATACCGCTCACAACCGAAGAAGTAGAAGCTCTCCGATAAGCCGCACTCAACATTATGCCTTCACCCCAAAAATCTACTATACTGGCCACAGTCGCAGTTCTCAGCTGGTCGACAGTGGCCACATCTTTCAAAATAGCCCAACGCGAACTCACTGTATACGAAATGGTGCTCATAGCGGCACTCACGGCGCTTGCAGTTTTTTCCATATGGCTCACAGCACGAGGCAAGTGGCGCTCACTGGCATCACTCCCGCCACGAACCTGGCTGTCGTTCGCCATGCTCGGCCTCGTGAATCCTGTGATATACTATCTCGTTCTCTTCCGTGCCTACGCCTTGCTTCCGGCACAAATCGCCCAGCCTATCAACTATATATGGCCAATTCTTCTGCTTATCCTTCTGGCCATATTCACCGGAGCTCCCATACAGCCGCGCAAATACATAGGCATGGCAGTGTCGCTCGGAGGCCTCACACTTATATCTTATGGAGGAAACGCTATCAGCGGCGACATCTCGGTGCTCGGAATAGTGTGGGCACTCCTCAGCGCACTTCTGTGGGGCATATATTGGATGATGAACGACAGACTGAAAGACAAAGCCGACGAAGATGTGAGCCTGTTTATCGGTTTTTTGTTCGGTTCGGCATACCTCATTGCAGGAATTGCAGTAGTTACAATCTTCGCGCCCGAAGGAACTAACGAGCTTTGGGGCA
This sequence comes from Muribaculaceae bacterium, assembly GCA_003979155.1. Classification (GTDB taxonomy): domain Bacteria; phylum Bacteroidota; class Bacteroidia; order Bacteroidales; family Muribaculaceae; genus CAG-873. Next base: position 2,588 of record RYWL01000049.1, on the reverse strand, counting down.
TCCCCACTATGCAATCACTAAGCCTCAACACATCCGGAATCCTATCGGGCATGTACATAGGTCTGTTTGAAATGGGAATACCTTTCCTTTGCTTCGGCATGGCTATACGGATGACCGACAATCCGGCACTTATCAATCAGATGTGTTATCTGGCGCCATTCCTCTCGCTATTCTTCATATCCATGATTTTAGGAGAGCCCATAATGCCGACCACCTATACGGGCCTTGCACTCATTATTGCCGGTATTGCATATAACGAATACTTTGCCGGACGCAAAAAAATACTTAAAACGGAAAGATAAGCGGAAGCACAAATATCATAAGCACACCGAGCAAAAGCTGCAACGGCAGACCGACTTTCAGATAATCAAGAGTCGTGTATTGGCCTGCCGGCATCACGAGAGCATTTGGAGGTGTCGAGAAGGGCGACGCGAAACAGAGACTTGCTGCATAAGTGACAGCAAACAGGAACGGGAGAGGATTAAGACCGAGCCCTGTAGCCGTGCCAAGCGCAATCGGAGCCATAAGCACTGCAGTGGCAGTGTTGCTTATGAAAAGCGTCATTACAGATGTAGTGACGTAGATACCGGCCAATATCGCAATCGGCCCCATAGAGCCCAAACTCGAAGCCAAAGCCGACGCAACCATTGCCGATACTCCCGTCTTCTCCAGAGCGAAAGACATAGGCATCATTGCCGCAATAAGAACCACGCTCTCCCAGTTTATGGTGCGGTAAGCATCTTCCACGCTACGGAAACAACCACAAAGCAACATCAGCACAGATGCCGTCATCACTGATATAACTGGAGGAACTACATCAAAAATCAAAGCCACAACCATAGCCGCCATAATAAGCGCAGCAACAGGAGCCTTATAGTCGAGTGTCACATCAGACGCATGAGCGAGTGGCTGACCGAGCACAACCCAGTCGCGCGTCTTAGCCGAAAGAGCACCAATAGCCTTCCAAGGCCCCTGCACGAGCATCACATCGCCAGACTGCAGAGTTTCATTGCCAACAGATACGGTTCGCACCTCACTTTGGCGACGGATACCTATTACATTCACACCAAATCTATTGCGAAAATCAAGTTGCGCCACCGTTTTACCAATAATCGACGAATGTGGCATCGGAATAATTTCGGCGATGCCTACATTATAGAATTTCAGTCGGTTATCATCCTCACCTATTTTGAGATTATAATCAGTGCAAAGCTGCGCGAACTGTTCGTCATTACCTCGAACATACAGAGTTTCGCCCGCCTCAACAGGCGCAGTAGGGTCGGGAGCACTGTGTGTAATTTTGCGCAGGATACGACCCGACTTTTCGCCGCGGCGCACCTCAAGAACATCAACACCATAGCGGCCGCGCAGATTCAACTCCACAAGACTTTTGCCAACCAAACCGCAACGCGGAGTTACATCTATTTTGCGTAGCGACGAATTCAAATCATATTCGGCCACCAAATCTGCAAGCGACTTGCCTACCGAATTGCCGTCACCGACTTTTTGACATTTCTTCAGAAACTGACGGCTCAGCAGCATCAACAACAGCGTTCCGGCCACGAGACATATCAGACCCGCTGGCATGAATGCAAAGAACGACAACGACCCATTGCCTGCCTCTTCCCATATTTCAGAGATAACAAGGTTGGGAGGCGTACCGATAAGCGTGAGCATACCGCCCATACTGCTCGCAAATGCCAACGGCATAAGTAACCGGCGAGAATTGATACTGCCCTGCGCAGCCATACTCACCACGATAGGCATCATAAGCGCCACAGTGCCGGTATTGCTGACAAACGCTCCAATCAGAGCCGTACCCGCAACCACAAGCAAAAACAACATCGTCTCATTGTCGCCGGCCATTCGCAAGATACCCGAACCGATTTTCTTCGCCAGCCCGGTCTTGAAAATACCTCCGCCGACAACAAACAGACACGTCATCATTATCACAATCGGATTCGAGAAACCCGACAATGCCTCTCCAACAGTAATCACACCAGATAACGAAAGTATCAGCAATGCTATCAGCGCAACTACATCGGCACGAATTCTGCCCCAGACAAAACCGGCGGCAGCAAACAATAGTGTCAAAAGTGTTATAGTCATGTCAGTTTGAAATTTGAAAACGCAAAGGTAACGAAAAAAAGCATCGCTGCAAATAAGCCGGAGCAGATTAAACTTTTACTCTCAAACACAATAAAACGACATCTGCACACGTTTTAAAGACAACTCCCAACATTTAACCAAGCGTCATTGCCTATGGAAAAAACCTCTACTCACTTCGATGCCTCATCAAACTCCGACAACAGCGCTATAGCGCCACGCCGTTCGACAATCGAGAGGCTCCGTCAATTGGCCCGTGCCACATTCCCCACTCCACTCGGTATACCTGTTATCATCAACTGACACAGTACAACCCAATCAAAGTGCCTTTATCGGCGCTTTTTTGTCAAAAAAACAAAAAAACTCCTTCACCTATTGCGAAAACCAAATAAAACATCTACCTTTGCACTCGCAAACCAACATTTGCCGGTCCTATAGCTCAGTTGGTCAGAGCACCTGACTCATAATCAGGGAGTCCTTGG
>RYWL01000048.1 GCA_003979155.1 Muribaculaceae bacterium | reverse complement strand
ATATTGACTGATGCTTAATTTATTATTCACATTTGTTTTTAAACAAGCTCTTATAGTCACTTATGAGAATTCAGGCGACACTCGTGAGCCCGCAGGCCTCGCCTGGCCGGAAAGCACAGTCACTGTTCTCACCACCGAAATCGCCGACTTTACCGCTCCCACTCTCACCAACCCCTACAACGTGGCCGTTACATACGCTTCAGACAACACCGAAGTAGCTACAGTCAGCGAATCCGGTGTAGCCGCACTCACCGGTGCAAAAGGCAGTGCTACAATCACAGCTACCTTCGCAGGCAATCAGACATATCGTGCTCAGGAAGTTTCTTATACTATCACAGTCAAGGCGCCCATACCCGTCAACACAAGCTCTCTTGAAAAGCCTTATACAGTGGAAGAAGCTCTCGCCATAGTTGAAGACCTCGACGGCACAACCTTGGCCGACGTATATGTGAAAGGCGTGGTAGGAGCCGACCCCACTCTGTCGGCATCCTACGGCAACATGGATTACAATATTCTCGACACACCTACTTCGACATCTTCGCTCCTCATATATCGCGGCAAATACTTCGACGGTGAGAGTTTCAATGTCGCAAATCAGCTCGTAGAAGGCGACGAAGTGATTGTAAAAGGCTCTCTGCTCAGCTACAACGGCAAGCCTCAGATTACATCTAACAGTGTGCTCGTAAGCCTCAACGGCAGCACTACACCTCCGGCCATAGCTTCGACAGAAGTAAATTCGATTGCCGAAACTATTGCCCTTGCCGACGGCACTCCCATCAAAGTCAACTATCCCCTTACTGTGGCTTACGTATCGGGCGACAACATCTTTGTATGCGATGCCGAAGGTGATTTCATCCAGCTCTACGGAAGCAACTCTCTTAAGGCCGGCGACGTAATTCCGGCCGGTTGGGAAGGCTCGTATACAGTTTACAGCGGCAATACCCCCGAAATTACATTTGCGACAGGCGCGCTCCCCGAAGCTACCGAAGGCATCTTCACTCCTGCAACCGTGGCAGCTTCGGCTATCAGCCCCGAGCTCGTCAACCATGTGGTGACTGTGGCTAATGTTGACTTCGAAAGCGCAACCCCGGCCACTAAGAAAGACTTTACAGGCACATGCGGTGAAACAACACTCAACTTCTACAACAATTATACACTCGCAAGTGTAGAGGCCGGCAAATACAACGTTACCGGTGTGGTTGTTATCCGCACTGTCAACAGTGAACCTGTTGCCAAAATCTATGTAACCAACTATGTGATATCGGAAACCGACGGTGTGGAAGCTGTCGAGGCCGAGGACAACGCTGCTCCTGTTGAATACTACAACCTCCAGGGTATGCGTGTCGATAAGCCCGCCAACGGCATCTTCATCCGCCGCCAGGGCAGCACAACCCGTAAGGTTGTTCTCTGAGGCATTAATGCCGCAGAGGCAATACAATAGAATACCCGCCAACGTCCTTGTAAGAGGATTTGGCGGGTTTTTTAATGTCTGTCGCTTGCGGGTCTTGCTTCTGATACGCTGTCGGGCAAAACCTTTTTAAAGGATTTTTGCTGTTTCACATATTCTTTTTTGAAAAACAATTGTTACATTTGCATAGGAAACAACGAAAAATACTATAAAAAACTGACATGAACCTGAAACATACACTTATCACCGCACTGCTCGCCGCGGCATTTTTTATGCCCTTTATAGCCGGTGCGCAAAACACCGGACGAAAAGTTCAGATAGCCGGTGTTGCCTTTTATAACTGGGAAAACCTCTTTGACACGATTCCCAACAACCCCGAGGGACGCGACCTTGAATTCACCCCCGGCGGACAGCGCCAGTGGGACGGCCGCAAATACTGGGATAAAGTGCATAATCTGGCCTATGCAATTTCGCAGTTTGCCACAAAGACCACTCCTGTTGGTCCGGCAATAATCGGCGTGTCGGAGATTGAAAACCGCTCGGTGATGCAGGATGTTGTCAATCAGCCCGAACTAAAGAAATGGAATCTTCAGATTGTTCATCACGACTCACCCGATGCCCGTGGCGTAGATGTGGGGTTGCTGTATAATCCCCGTTACTTCAAGCTCGAGAACGTGACCAATCACCGTCTCGCGTCCGTACCCTTCCGTACTCGCGACCAGATGTGTGTGGTAGGTTCGCTACTTGGGCAGCGCATGGCCTTCATTGTCAACCACTGGCCCTCGCGTCTCGGCGGTCAGGAAAAATCGGAACCTAATCGTTTGGCTGCCGCGGCTCTCAGCAAGAGCATTGCCGACTCTCTCTGGCGTGTAGACCCCAATATTGGTGTGGTTGTGATGGGAGACCTCAACGACGACCCGATGGATAAGTCTGTAGCAGAAGTTCTCGGTGCTCAGCGCAAACCCGATAAAGTGGCTGCCAACGGCTTCTATAACCCCTGGTGGGACATCCTCGAAAGCGGTGTCGGCACCCTTGCCTACAAGGGTTCGTGGAATCTCTTCGACCAGATTATTGTCTCGGGCAACCTTGTCGACGCCCCCGACAGTTCGTGGAAACTGTTCGAAGCCAAAGTGCTCAACTTCCCATTCCTCTTTGCAAGCGAGGGCTCGCTTCAGGGCGCGCCTAAGCGCTCCTTCTCCGGCGGAGCATACCTGGGCGGATACTCCGACCACTTCCCCACAGAAATCTTCCTCCGCCGCTACGTGACGAAGTAAATACGTATCTCCCGCAAGGTGAGGATACAAATTAAGCCCGGGGCCGCCGAACGTGTCGGAAAGGCCTCGGGCTTAGTTTTATGCAGTGCGATTCGACGGATTATTCTTCGTCGTCTTCGCTTTCGCGCATGTTGTGGAAAACGTTCTGCACGTCTTCGTCCTCTTCGAGACGCTCGAGGAGTTTGTTTACGCTTTCTCGTTGTTCGGGTGTTACGTCCTTGAGGTCGTTGGGGATTCGAACAAATTCCGAGCTGATGATTTCGAAACCGTTGCCTTCGAGATAAGTCTGAATCTGCGAGTATGATTCGAATTCACCATAGAGAACAATCATTTCGTTTCCTTCCTCGTCTTCGTCATGACCAAGTTCGTCAACGCCGTAGTCGATGAGTTCGAGTTCGAGGTCGTCGAGGCTTACGCCGTCTTTGGGTTTGATTTTGAAGACCGATTTGTGGTCGAAGAGGAAAGTGAGCGAGCCCTGAGTGCCGAGGCTGCCGCCAAACTTGTTGAAGTATGAGCGGACGTTAGCTACGGTGCGGGTGTTGTTGTCGGTAGCCGATTCAACGAAGATAGCGATTCCGTGTGGGCCGTATCCCTCGTATGTGATTTCTTTGTAGTCGTGTGCGTCTTTGTCGGTAGCCTTCTTGATAGCGCGCTCAACGGTGTCTTTGGGCATGTTGGCGGCTTTGGCGTTCTGCATGAGAGCGCGGAGACGGGGGTTTGTGTCGGGGTCGGGTCCGCCATCTTTTGCAGCGATAGTAATTTCTTTGCCGATGCGCGTGAAAGTACGCGACATATTGCCCCAGCGTTTCATTTTACGGGCTTTGCGGTATTCAAATGCTCTTCCCATTGGAGTTTTGTGAGAGGTTTATTGAGTTTTTTGAGATAAAATTATCGGAGTTCTGCGCCGAGCTGCTTTTTGAGGTTGTCGACGACTTTTGCCATTACTTTGTCGATGTATTTTTCCTGAAGGGTCTTTTCGGGGTCCTGCAGGGTGATAGAAATGGCATAAGATTTTTTGCCCGCCGGGAGCTTGTCGCCTTCGTATACATCGAAGAGCTCCACGCCGGAGAGAATGCGGCGGTCGGCATCGCGTACGGCGGCTTCGACATCTGCCATCGACACGCTGCAGTTGAGCAGCAGCGAGAGGTCTCGTTTCACGGGCTGTGTCTTGGGCAGCGGAGTGTAGAGGGCATTGGTGCGTGCGGCTGTGCGGCAGATGGCGTCCCAGTCGAGTTCGGCGTAAACGACAGCTTCCTTGATGTCGCAGTTACGGAGTATTGCATTGTTTACAGTGCCGAGGGTTCCGAGCAACGCGCCTTTGACGGTGCTCACCTCAAGCGCCTGGCTGTATATGCCGTTGGCGGGCACTTCGGCGGGTTTGAACACGGGCTTAATGCCGGCGCGGAGCAGCACGTTTGTCACTGCGGCCTTGAGGTCGTAGAATGTTGCTGCTTCGGCTTGACGAAGCCAGTTCGAACGACGGGTGTCGCCTGTCATCCAGAGGGCCATGCGAGAGCTTTCGCTGTAAGGTGCGAGTGGGTTTTCGGGAGTCGACTCCTTGGCGGGGTTATAGCTGTAGATGTTTCCGAATTCGTAGAATGCCACGTCGCCGTTGCGGCGGTTGATGTTGTGGGCTATCGACTCGAGGCCGCCGAAGAGCAGAGTGCGACGCATCACGCTCAGGTCCTGGCTGAGCGGATTGAGCAGGTGCACACAGTTGTCGGCAGAGTATCCGCCGAGTTCGGCATAGTAGCTTTCAGCCGAGAGCGAATTGTTGAGAATTTCGTTCCAGCCTGCACCTGTAAGCTGCTCTGCAATTTTGCGTCGCAGGTCGTCGGCTTCGTCAACGGGAGTCTTGAATGAGAGGCACGAGTGGAGACTCGAGCTCATCTCTATGCGGTTGTAGCCGTAAATGCGGAGGAAGTCTTCGATAACGTCGCAGGGACGGCGCACGTCGACACGGTATGTGGGCACGTCGAGCGAAAGATTGTCGCCGTCGGCTTTCACGCCTATTTCGAGCGCTTTAAGTATGGTGTCGATTTCGCTGTGGTCGAAGTCTGCGCCGATGAGTGCGCTGAAATCGCCGTATTTCATTTCCACGGGGTAGGGAGCCACTGGAGTGGGATAATAATCTGTAATCTGACCTGTGGTTGTTGCGTCGGCGAGCTGGCATATGAGTGCGGCAGCGAGCTTGAGGGCCTCGAGACATCCGTTGGGGTCTACACCGCGTTCGAAGCGGAACGATGAATCTGTGCTGATGCCGTGACGGCGAGCTGTGCGGCGCACCGATGTGGCGTTGAAGCAAGCGCTTTCAAGGAAAACGCGTGTGGTCTTCTCGGTTGTGCCGGAGTTGAGGCCGCCGAAAACGCCGGCGATGCATCGGGGCTCCCGGGCGTCGCAAATCATGAGGTCGGCAGCGTCGAGAGTGTGCTCCACGCCGTCGAGGGTTACAAATTTTGAGCCTGCTTCGGCACGGCGCACCACTACTTTGCCGTCGCCGATTGTGTCGGCGTCGAAAGCGTGGAGGGGCTGACCGATAGCGTAGAGTATGTAATTGGTGATGTCGACCACGTTGTTGATCGGATGTAGGCCGATAGTCTTGAGTTTATTGGCGAGCCATTCTGGCGAGGGGGCCACTTTTACGTTGTCGAGAGTAATGCCGCAGTATCGAACCACGCCGTCGGGGTCTTCGACACTCACGCTGATTGCGTTGCCGTCGGGGTTGTCGAGTCTGAAATCGGTGGCTGCGGGCTTTGTGGCGGTGACGTCGGCGAGCTTGCGGCCTGTGAGGGCGGCGGCTACGTCGCGGGCTACGCCGTAGTGCGATGCTGCGTCGATGCGGTTGGGAGTGAGGTCGACTTCGAGCACATAGTCGTCTTCAATGCCGAAGTATTCGGCGGCGGGCTTGCCCACCATGGCTTCGGCCGCTTCGGGAAGAACGATGATGCCGTTGTGCGATGTGCCGACTCCGATTTCATCTTCAGCACAAATCATGCCGAATGATTCAACGCCGCGGATTTTCGATTTTTTAATTTTGAAGGCCTCGCCTTCGGGGGTGTATAATGTTGTGCCGACAGTAGCCACAACCACAACTTGTCCGGCAGCTACGTTAGGGGCACCGCAGACAATCTGAGTAGGAGTGCCCGAGCCGTCGAGATCGACTGTGGTGATGTGCAGGTGGTCGCTGTCGGGGTGTATGTCGCATGTGAGCACTTTGCCGATGACAATGCCGGCAAGGCCGCCTTTGATGCTCTCTACGCGCTCTACCGAGCCGGTTTCGAGGCCTATCGACGTGAGTAGTTCCGCCAGGGCTTCGGGGCTGAGGTCGAAGTCAACGTATTCTTTGAGCCATTTATATGATATATTCATTGCTTGTGTGTTATTTCAGACTGCAAAGGTAGTGATTTTTGCAGAAATAACGTACATGCGCCGGGTAAAAATGGCTATTGAAATTGCTGTCCGCGCCCTGCGCGGGTACATTGTTGTGGTGTCGGCTCCGCGATGCGAGCTATGTGTCAATAAGCGAGGGCGATATTGTCGACCCAGAAAGTGGAGCCTGGAGCTCCTGTGTAGGCTCCGTTGCTGCCGGCCGAAAACATGACCATGATGTGTGTGGGTGTGGCGTCGGCGGCATCCCAGCCTTCTTCAACCACCGGCACAATCTTGCCTTTTGAGTTGCGTGCGCAGTAGCTGTCTGCTTCGGGGATAAGCTCCATGCGAGAGGTAAAATAAGGTTCGTGCGATATGTCGCCGTAGTTCACTTTGAGGCTGTAGCCGTTCACCCAGCCGTCGGACGACTTGTCGAGCAGCACGCGACCTGTTCCTACGCGGCGTGCATGCAGTTTGCCGTCGCTGTCCTCCCAGCGTCGCTGCAGATAAATGAAGACTTCAGCTTTGTCGTGGCCCTTGATGGTGCGTTTTTTGCCGAATCCGCTCGAATATATCATATCGGTGTCGGGGATTATGAGTCTGTAGTCGAAGACAAGCGCCGAGGGCCGCCGGGTAAATGGTATGCCCATTTCGAGTTTCGAATAAGGGTTTGATGTCGATTTTATGGGTTCGAACATCTGTCCGAGGAAAATCGAGCCTGAAACAAGTACATCGATATTTATGAGACCTATGGCCTTGCAGTGCTCCATTACTGTGGTCATTCTGGCGCAACGGCCGTGGCCGGCGCGAGTGTCGGGATACACGGTGTTGCTCACTTTTGTGATGCCTACAACTTTTGCCAGCACATTAGATGAAGCCCACGGCGAGCCGCCTTTTGGCACGTATGCTTCGTCGCCTTCGATAGTCTCGTCGGGACCGATTGCATATACCTGTTTAGTTTCGCCGCCGATGATTGCCGACTCTTTGATGTTCCTGGTCACCCAGTTGTCCATGTCGCCGAACGGAATTGGCTCGATTTTCTGGGCTGTAATGGATAATATGTTAAGCAGCAGGATGATGTATGTGAGAATTGCTTTTTTCATAAAGTTGTAATTTGCCGTGGATATAATTAAAACAGATAATCTTTGTGTCTGTTTTAATTGAAATGTTAAATAGGCGATGCAAAATTAACAATTTATGAAAGCATTTTGGAAAAACATCCTTTTTATGCCACTTTGTTGTGCGGATTGGACAAAAACAAGCGTTTTTTGTTGCTGTCGCTGACAAATTCAGGAGTATATATCCAAGTTCGATGTCCCGTGTCTCAAGAGCGGAAAGATGTGGATTGCCGGTGGCAGGGCATCGCTTATTGATAGAATGTTACGCCTAATTCTTCAAGGTCCTGGTTCAATACGATGGGTTCATAATCATCATTGACAATTTCGCCTTCGCGGCCGACCAACATGTAGCGAGGGAAACCGCTTATATTGAAATGGTCTTTCACCACACCGAAATCTTCGTTGGAGAGACGATGGCTTTCTTCTCCGAGAAGTTCGTTCGCGACAAAATCGTTATATTGATTGTCCGGCGACTCGGCCATTCCGGTTATAAATATAAATTTGAAATCAGGGTTTTCGCGGTTGAGTTCTCTCCATTTCGACATCGTCTTTATCATGCCTGTGCACGGACCGCAAAAGGTGCCCCAGAAGTCCAATAAGAGGTATTTTCCCTTATGTTTTTCTATGATGTTTCGCAGAATGGCCCCTGCGCCGTCTTTCGGGAGCTGATATGATTTAAGGTTGCCAAGAGAGTCGGCATATTGATTAGCGATAGCTTTAATATAGCTATTTTCAATCACTTTGATGCCCTCATTATATATAGAATTACTTGCGACCGACTTCTTCGGTTGTACTGACGAGCATATTTTTGTTGCCTGGGCAACTTGTCACATGATTGGCGTTTGCCCGGTGCCGGCAAATTTCTTCATTCTCTCGGCCATTTTGCGGTCAGATAGTCTGTGTCTGGACTTAAATATTATTTCGTTATCGTTCTGGCCTGTCCCTCTCATTACATTCCCATCGATTGTTTTGAGTGTGTCGCCTTCGGCAAACCCCTGATTGTGGAAGCTTTCGCAAAATGCAATACGGTTAGAAATCTTGCCCATAGAAGTGTTCACTAACGACCATACATCGTTTCGAGCCATTACATCTTGCAGCGGCGCAAAATACTCTTTAGTAATTAAGGGCATCTCTTTTCCGCTATGTGAGTTCATGTCAAGTTGCATCTCGTTTTCAAGGAGCTCGGCTATCGTTATGCCATCTGCCTTGGCCCGAAGTAATTTCCGCGTCAAAGGGTGGGGATTGGTCTCTGTTATGTATTTTTCGATTTTAGCCATTCTTTTGGCATGCCAGGTCTTCACAAGTTCGGACACTTCTTCGGGAGTCTTTGTGTCGGCCATTGTATAGAAATATTCCGTTTCGATTTCGGGTGCAGCCCACAATTCGCGGTTGATAGAGCCGAGTTCACCGCCGTAGCGTATGTCTTTGTTTTTGTTTTTATCTTTGAGCTCGGGTAGCCTGAGCACTTCGCTGTCAATGAGCATCTCTAAAGAACGCCCCGGCTCGAGGTAGGCTTGAATGGTTGCGCTACCGCTAAGTGAACTTAAGATGTTCGGGCATACCAAAGGAAAGGAAGCCTTGAATGTGCCGTCGTCGTTAATTGGAATTCTCACCGGAGTCAACTCACGGGTAATGAGATTGTCGTTGTACATGCGGATGTAGTGGAAGCATGTCGAGGGGTCGTAGCCGTTGATTTTTCCGGTCAAGACTGCGTCGGCCCGCTTGAAGAACTGCTCAGGCTCGCCCGGGTAGGCTGTTGTATGCTCTGCTTCCCATTGGTCCGGATTGATGCGCGGAACGGCACTGATAGTTGTGCTGTCTTTCGGGAGGTTGACAGGTTGTCCAATTGCTATGATACTGATGAATATTGCCGTTAATGAAAGTAAAATCCGCATTGCCATATGATAACATGAGATTGATAAGGTTGAACTGTTGTTAATTTGGCGGCTGTTGATATAGATATTAAGTGCTCAAATTCAAACTAAAATTATTTTCGTTGTGCTCACCGGATGCAAAATTAAAAAATTTTTATAATAACATATGAGTTCTGTAAAATTTTTTATGCGATGCTGCGTAACGAAGGTCATGACGGTCCAAGGAAAGACAAAAATCGAGACTATCACCTGGGCTGACGCATGTCGGCTGCCGAAAAATTGTTATCGTGATATTATGGGGAAGTGCTCAAAACAGGCTGATTAAGAGCTGTACATCCATTGGATACTGTCCGATTATAATGAGCGGTAACGCTTAGGGCTCATGCCCATGCCTTCTTTGAAATATTTGCCGAAGGCCGACTGTGTCGGAAAGTTGAGCCGGTAGGCAATTTCCTGAACAGTAAGGTCGGTGTGCTGAAGCATGATACATGCTTCAGCGACAACGTATTCGCAAATCCAGTCGATAGCCTTGCGGCCGCTGTATTCTTTAATCATGCGCGACACGTATTTGGGCGACAGCCGCATTTTGTCTGCATAGAACGAGAGGCTTCTCTCTCGTGAATGATACTCGCTCAGCAGCCCCATGAATTTTTCGAATATGCGCCGTGGCCGAGGTGCTGCCGGTTCGGGTCCGTGGGTGCGCATGTTGTGGCTCTTGCGTATGTAGGCGATGACAGTGTGCGCCAAGGCCTGCACGAGGCAGGTTATGACATCGTCGTTGTCATCGGCTATATTTTTGTTCACAAGCCTGCGGTAGGGCAGCATGCTTTGCAGGTCGTCTGTCGCGAGGTCGATTGGTCCGTTCTCGCGAATCGCGAAAAAAGAAGAGGCGCGTTCGCGGAAGTCGAAGCGCAGGCTCTGTAGATATTCCTCCGACACAATCACTGCAAAGCATTTCACGTTGTCGCAGTTGTGTACCTGTATGATATCTCCCGAAAAATTGACAAGTATCTGTCTTGCCTTCACTGTGCAACGGCGCAGATTTATGCTGCACTCCACTTCGCCCCGAAGGCATATGACCATTGTCACGGCCTGCAGGCGGGTCGGATGCTCGAGGATACTCAGGTCGGCGATGTCGTCGGCCACAATAAATTTATTTCTGTAGTTGAGCAGTTTTGCCGAGTGCAGAGCCATGAGCCGCTCGAGTGATATTACCGGTAGGTCGGTGTTCATGTTGGGCACGAGTCTTTTTGATGCAAATTTATCAAAATATTGCAGACAAATGCTCAATGTTAAATAAAACCGCAGTAAAAGATGTTGAAAATGTAACGAAAGGGCGAAAAATGGCACAGTGTTCTGGTCTGAAAGAACTTTTTTTGCTAATTTTGTGCAAAATGGATATCCTTTATCGAAATATAAGCATTCATAGGCCAATCGTTGTTTTAGTCGTGGCGTTGCTGTCTTTTTTCTGTGTGACTGCAAAGTCCGGAACGACATCGTCAGTGGAGAAATTACTCGACTCGTTGCACGCCACTATCAAAATGCGCGATACATTCGTGGCCGAGAAAGAACTTGCTATTTCGGCGCTGAAGAAAGTGCTCAATACCGGCGACAGTATCTCCGATGACGAAATATGCAGGGTCAACAATCTTCTTTTCGATCACTATCATAAATATCAGGTCGATTCGGCTATCGCATGTACCGACAGGGTTTACGAAGCCGCGATGCGCATGGGCAACCGCGACAAGGCTATTGCCGCCGCCATGAACAAAAGCCTCGAGCTGTCGATGTGCAGCCGTTTTCTTGAGGCCGATGCCATTCTTAAAGATATAGAACCGGCACATCTCGACTCCGTGGGCCGGCGGCTGTATTATGAGGCTATCGCATGTCTGAGAGATTTCTATACGGCGTCGTCGAATGCCGGCGGATTCAGCTCTTCGGCATATCGCGATTCGCTCGCCAATTACCTTAATCCGGCAACATATAAATATCATGAGGCAAACGAGTCGTATATAGCGTGGAGCGACTCCGTGAAAGGCGAAGAGTTTTTCGAGCGCATGATGGCTATGTATGGCCCGGAGTCGCCGGAGCATGCCATGCTTACATATATGTATGCCACGGTGTGCCTGCATTGGGGCGACCGCAACCGGGCCCTTGAGTACTATATCCGCTCGGCTATTTCCGACATCAGAAATTGCACGCGCGAAACGCTCTCACTGCAGAGAGTGGCCTCGCTCCGCTACGACGACGGATATTACCGCGATGCCTACGATTTTACTATGGTGACAATATCCGATATCAAAGATTCGGGTATCTCGTTCCGGGGCCCTGATATATACAATAATTACTCCATCATTGTGTCGACGCTTCGCGAGGAAGAGCGCCGCTCGCGCAATACCCTTCAGTGGCTGTCGACGGTGTGTATCGTCGGGGTGCTGATTCTCGTAGTTGTGTCGCTGTTCCTCTATCGGCTTATGAAACGCAATCTGCGTATTAAACGCGAACTGGCCGAGAGTAATCTGAACCTGAGCGATGCTATTGCAAAACTCAACAGCATAAACGAGCTCCTTAATGAAAAGAACACCTTGCTCTACGAAAACAACCAGGCGAAGGAGAGCTATATAGCAGAGTTTTTCGATGTGTGTTTCCATTATATCGACAAAGTAGAGCAGATGCAGAAGTCGCTCTACAAACTTGCTGTGAGCCGTTCGTTCGACGCACTTACCCGTCGTCTGCAATCCGACGAAATGGTGTCGGCCGAAACATCGGAGCTCTACAGGCGTTTTGACTCGATATTTCTGAAGCTCTATCCGACCTTTATCGACGACTTCAACCGGCTGTTGCGCGACGAGGAAAAAATAAAGCTTCATCCCGGAACACTCCTCACACGCGAACTGAGAATCTATGCCCTGATGCGTCTCGGAATTACCGACAGTGGAAAGATTGCAGCATTTCTCCGTTGTTCCACAAGCACCATCTACAATTATCGCACACGAATGCGAAAACGCGCTGTCGACAGAGACTGTTTTGAGGAAAATATAATGAAAATCAAGGCTGCCCACGATTTATAATGTCTATATTTTTTCGGTAGTCGTTTTTGTTAATATTCACTTTTATAGAGTGTTGTATCTTTGCTATATCTACACTTTTGTCTATAATACTGTTTCTTCAGCCTAATCTTGACTAACTTTGTGACAATGAAAAATTGATGTATCAGAATCGAAGAAATCTGTACCTGTCTGAGAGGACCACTCTTCTGCGAGACGCTTCTCCAAATGTCAAAAACTTCGGGCCGTGCGAGGCTACGTGCATAGTTTGTGGGATGAGGCGAAAAAATGATTATCTTTGCATCTGAATATAGTCAAAAATTGTCATTTATGAACTGCATGGAAAATTGCTCTGCAACGCAGGATAACGAACACCTCAAAAACGAGATTCTCCGTCTCAAGAAGGAGAAAAATGCCGTCATACTCGCTCACTATTATGTTGACGGAGCCATTCAGGATATCGCCGATTATGTAGGCGATTCGCTGGCTCTGGCGCAGAAGGCCGCCGCCGATTGTGCTTCGGCCGACATTATTGTAATGTGCGGTGTCAACTTCATGGGCGAGACGGTGAAGGTGCTTTGTCCGGATAAGAAAGTTCTCGTTCCCGACAACACTGCAGGCTGCTCGCTTGCCGACAGTTGTCCGCCCGATGATTTTGCCCGGTTCAAGGTAGAGCATCCCGGCTACACTGTCATTTCGTATGTCAACACGTCGGTTGAAGTGAAGGCTCTTAGCGATGTTCTGGTTACATCGGGCAACGCGCGCAAGGTGGTAGACAGTTTTCCTGTCGATGCAAAGCTGATTTTCGGTCCCGACCGCAATCTCGGCGGATACATAAATTCCGTAACCGGCCGCGACATGCTGCTGTGGGATGGCGCCTGTCATGTGCATGAACGCTTCAGCGTGGAGAATATCGCTCGCCTCAAGGCCGAACATCCCGATGCTCCGGTGCTTGTTCATCCCGAGTGCAAGCGTCCTGTTGCTCTCATGGCCGACAAGGTGGGCTCGACGGCCGTTCTCCTCAAATACGCGCTCGAGAGCGATGCCACAGAGTTTATCGTTGCCACCGAAAGCGGCATTTTGCACCAGATGCGCAAAGACGCACCTCATAAGACATTCATTCCCGTGCCGCCGTCGGACAGCTCTTGCGGATGCAACGACTGCGCTTACATGAAACTCAATACCCTGCAGAAGCTTCGCGACTGTCTGCTCAACGAAAAACCGGAGGTGTCTGTCGCCGCCGATTTGGCAGAGAAAGCACTTGTGCCAATCAATCGGATGCTTGAACTGTCGAAGTAAACAAAATTGAAGCAATCAATGCGGGACCTTATAAGAGCTTGTTTAAAAACAAATGTGAATAATAAATTAAGCATCAGTCAATAT
>RYWL01000047.1:1230-13675 GCA_003979155.1 Muribaculaceae bacterium | reverse complement strand
GCATCGGAGTCGGGGTCTTTCCCAACAGTGTGACATGCGAGCCCACAGCCAACGGCACAAGCATATCGAATGCACAACCGTACGCATGCGCGAGCGGAAGGAACGAAAGTGCCCTCGAACCCTGATAATGCAGATTGGAACGTATGCCGAAAACTACATTGCCTCTCAGATTGTCGAGAGACAACATTACTCCTTTCGAAAACCCGGTAGTCCCCGAGGTGTAATTAAGCACTGCAGTCTGCGACTGGTCAAAGTGCTTGTATTTGATATCGGCCGGAGAAAATCCGTTTGGATACGATTTGCGGAACTGGCGTGTCAGCCCCGTGACAATCGACTTATGGCTTGCCGGATGGCGTTTGTTGCATTCCCGCAACGGCTCGCGTTCGGCAATGACAGTGCGACTGTCGAGCGATATCACAGCCCGAAGCTGTGGCATTTTATCGAAGTCAAGCCCTTGGAAAAGACCGTCGGACACAAAAAGCATCAGTGCGTCGGAGTGGGCAATTATATTCTGAGCGTCGGCCGCATTGAAATCATGGAGAACAGGCACTATTACGGCACCATACGAAACAACTGCCATGAATGTAATCACCCAATTTGGCGTGTTCTTGCCAAAGAGTGCCACCTTATCACCTTCGCACAGACCGGAAGCCTCAAAAAACAGGTGCAGACGGGCTATGCGACGCGCCATATCGCCATAAGACATTGTCTTGCCGGTGATATAATCGGTCAGCGCCGGAAGGCTGAAGTTGTCCGCAAAACTGTGTGCGTATATCGACAGAAGGTCGGTATACGGATACTCGTTGAACGGCTCTTCAAAATTATATTTCTGGTCCATCTGCACAATTGCTATATAAGAATTTATTTCTTGTCCTTGTGGGGATTGAGAGCTTCGCTGATGTCTCCGAAAATCTCTTCGATTTTGCGGTTGCCGTCAATACGGGCGTAGCTGCCTTCTTTCACGTAATAGTCGCGAAGAGGAGCTGTCTGTTTGTGGTAGACACCGAGACGTTTCTTTATCGTTTCGAGATTGTCATCGCAGCGACCGCTCGACTTTCCGCGTTCAAGCATGCGGTTGACGAGTTCGTCTTCGTCGACTTCGAGTCCTACTACTGCATGGATAGCAGTATTGTGCTTGCCCAACATCACTGCAAGGGCTTCGGCCTGAGGTATCGTACGGGGGAAGCCGTCGAATATCACACCGCGCTCAAGAATTGTGGGGTCGTTTTTGAAAAGGTCGGAGAGCACCTCAATCATCAGTTCGTCGGGGATAAGCAGACCCTTGGAAATGAATGTATCGGCAACCTTGCCCAGTTGTGTGCCTTTGCGGATGTTTTCGCGCAAAAGGTCGCCGGTAGATATGTGATAAAGGCCGTATTTTTCTACGATTCTTTCGCTTTGTGTGCCTTTGCCGCTACCGGGAGCTCCGAATATAACTATGTTCATGTCAGTCTTCTTTGAGAATATAAATATCGTTCAGGTTGCGGCCCTTTTCGTTGAGGTCAAGGCCGTAGCCTATAATAAATTTAGTTGGGATGCTGAATCCGACGTAATCTGGTTTGACGGGACGGACGAGAGCGTCGGGTTTAAACAGAAGCGTGGCTATCTTGATATCGGCCGGATTGGCTTTCTCAAGGTCTTTTACCAGGCGGTAGATAGTGTTGCCTGTATCAATAATATCTTCCACGATGATAATAGTGCGACCTTCGATGTTCTCGTTGAGGCCGAGCACCTCTTTTACAGCGCCAGACGTTGATGTTCCTTCATAGCTTTTGAGGCGGATGAAGGTAATTTCAGAGTCAAGCTCTTCTGTTGCACGGAATAAGTCGTTGGCAAACGGAAAAGCACCGTTGAGCACGCATATGAACAGAGGCTGTTTGCCTGAGCAATCGCGCACAATGTCTCTGCCGAGGTTCTCGACTCGTGCTGCTATTTCTTCTTTTGAAATATAGGGCTCAAAAGTGAGACCCTCATAAGTCACTTGTTTCATTGCAATGGTGAATAAACTATGCAAAGTTAGTTAAAATTTATCAACGTCACAAATTGAAATAAATTCATCAATGCCGGAATATGCTGCTTTAGGGCTGCTTCACGGCATGGTTTCAGAGTCAGAGTTTTGCGGCTGGACGCTCAAGCAAAGCAGAAGCAATGGTGTCGGCGGCATGAATCAGAGGCTGAAGGGGTGTCTGTTTTCCGGCCTGTCGATAAAAGCGTTCGTCGTCGCGCGAAAGATTCCACGGACCCATATGCCAGCGGATTGCATATATTTCTTCGTCGGAGAGGTCGAGACCCGACTGAAGCAAAAGAATCACCGACTTCTCTCCATGTCCTACAGGGAATATCTCGTCATGAATTTCGTACGTTTCGACTTCTTCAAAGAGCCCAATCTCATTGCGTTTTTTCTTACGGGTGAGCTTGTAAAAATTGGCTTTGCACACATCGTGAAGCAATGCCGCTATGGCTACTGAATCTTCTGGCAATTCTTTTTCAAGATCGGGCCTGATAGAGATTATGTCGCGGCGGGTAGCCATGGCAGAGTCATAGACATTGAGCGAATGCTCAAGCAGTCCGCCTGGATACGCGCCGTGGCCCTGAGATGAAGCAGGCGCGTTAAAGAAGCCCCATGACTCGAGGTCTTCGATTACATAATCTATATTTTCGCGGCCGGTATCGCGCAGTATTGAGCAGAACCGGTCTTTGGCTTCGTTTACATTTATGGCAGTCATTGCAAATATTGATTTTTTTGTATTTATAAAACCGGGCTCAGCAACCTCAGAAGAGATTCGGCAATCTTCATGGATATACGCCTTTTGTGCCATTGTGCAGGAGCGACCCTTACGCATTGTTTCAGGTCTGCCTTGAATACATCGAGCATGCGACAATTGAATTTGGTGCTGTAAATGAAAAGATTTGATTCGAAATTGCATTCAAAACTGCGAAAATCGAAGTTGGTAGAGCCCACCGACACAAGTTCGTCATCTACTATCATCATTTTTGAATGAAGCATGCCGGTGTTGTACAGGTAAATTTTTATACCGGAGCGAAGACACTCCGAGATATATGATTTAGATGCATGTGTAAGCATCCACGAATCACTTTTTGCCGGCATCATAATGCGCACATCGACATGTGCCAACGCCGCTACCTGAAGAGCTCTGAGCAGGCCTTCGGTAGGCAGAAAATATGGTGTCTGTATATATACTCGACGTCGTGCCGATGCTATGGCGTGATGAAAGGCCATGCCGACATTAGCAAACTGCGACGTTGGGCCGCTTGTTATGAGTTGGGCGCACACGTCGGCCACGGCATTTTTGCCCGGTGACGCGTCCCTGCAGACTATCGGGATATCATTCTCAATCAGCGAACCTTTGGTGAAACTCCAGTCAACAGCAAAGGAGAATTGAAGCGCCGCTACTGCCGGCCCGGTAATACGCAGGTGTGTGTCGCGCCAATGGTCGAAAGATTTGCCCCCGTCGATATAGCGGTCGGCCACATTCATGCCGCCTATATATCCTATGCAATTGTCGATTATGCACATCTTGCGGTGATTGCGCCAGTTGATATGCGTGGCCAGCTCGGGAAATGTTACCTTCAGAAACGGCTGGCACTCGACTCCCGAATCTTTAAGGGCTTTGAAAAATTTGTTTTTCACCCCTATCGACCCCACATGGTCGTACAGCACACGCACTTTCACTCCGGCACGTGCTCTGTCGATAAGAATATCGGATACGAGGTTTCCGATATTGTCGTCCTCAAAGATATAATACTGGATATTGATCGAACTCTGTGCTTGACGCAGATCTGCCTCGAGAGCGCGGAATTTGTCAGCTCCGTTTGTAAAGGCCTCTGCCGTGTTTGATGTGTAAAACTGTGCGCCGATTAGGGTGCGCGCAATGGTGATGTTCTGCACCGACCTTTCATCGAGATTCTGCGAACGGGGATCTGACGCGACCCGTGGCTCCTGTCGGCGAAGACGGCGTCGCGAACGTCGCGATATCAGGCGTTTGTTCTTGAAATTACGTCCAAAGAACAAATAGAGAATCAACCCTACTACCGGAAGAAGCAGAAGTACTGTGACCCATGCAAGCGATTTTACAGGATTACGGTTTTCCGAAAGTATGACAAGAATTATCACCACAGTAGACCCCAGCGCTATGAATGCAAACGCTGAATATAGCCAGCCGGCATCTATTCCTGAAAATAATTCGGTCATTAAATCTATCTTACTGCAAGCCCATGAATTATACGCTTTCAATTATGAACAGCACCCGCAGGCGCAGTCGCTTGCGGGATGCTGTTTGATTTGACGGTTATTCGAATAGTACGGTTAGAGAGACCGACTATTCGTTGAAATTCATTTCATCAAACCCTTCGGCATCAAACTCATCGGCGTTATAGCTCTCGGAGCCATAAAAATCCTCGTCTATGTCGTCAATTGATGAATTGGCCGTCTTGCTTGTCTTTGCATCGATTTTTGCATCGAATTCTTCAATACTCACAGTCTCCGGCGGCGGAGTGCCGAGCGACAGTGTGCAGAGGGGGTCTTTCAGCGTCTTGCCTGTAACGAGTTTTGTCATCTCGATGAAGAACATGCGCTCGGTCAAGTAATCGAATACATAGAGTAGCTTTTGCCCCTCGTCTTCGATAAAATCGGCAAGAACAGACTCGTCCATCAACCATATATCCTGGTCATCGTCGACCCCCATGTCCTCAAAAGTGATTTCTTTCTCTTTTTCCCAATCACGGTTGCAGATAAAGAATGAAGCCATTTGCGTTGCATCGTAGCCGACACATGCGCATATAGCCTTCTTGAGGTCGAGGAAGGTGGCCGTGGCATCTATTTCTATCTCACGCTTGAAGTTATCGACTTCATCGGATACTATGCGGAAATTGAATATCATATATTTTGTTAATAGTAGTTCCTTATTGGTTATGAAACGCCGCCTGATGTATTCGGGTAGCTTTTATGTTGCGAAGTTAATAACAATGCAGGGATTGTTGCAAGAATTTATGGAAAAATTTTTTACTCGGCCCCTTAATTTATGGTCTCGGCTTCGTTGCGAACCGAAAGTTGCGAAAGAAGTGCATTGGCCAGCATGTCGCCGAATAAGCGATAACCGGCAACGGTCAGATGCACTCCGTCCTTTCCGAGCAAGCCCGCCTTCTTCATGTTCGCAGCAGCTCCGGTGCCGCCGGCCACGCTATAGTGGTCGTAGAGTGCAACGCCCTTCTCTGCCGCCATTTCTATGAGGGCATCGCGCATGCGTATTACCTTTGTATTGACTACCGTATTGGCTACACGGCGGCGTTTGCTGCTCTTGCTCCGCTTCACATAACGGTATGTTTTCTTATAGCATTCTGTAGGCGTCACAATCATGAATTTAGTGCTGGGGCTTTGACTCTTTATGTCGGAAATCAGCCACGAAGCCTCGCTAACAATATCTTCTGCCGAGGTCGTTCCAAATGCTTCATTTGTACCCAGGGCAATAATCACCAGGTCGGGATGTAACTTTTTAATGCCGGCACCAAACCCTTCAATCCGGTTATAAGAGCTGTAAGTGGCTCCGTTGTTACCTATCGAGTGCAAAACAGTACCGATAGTATCGCCTAAAATTTCAAGACCCCCATACACGGTTTTTTCCACGTCTCCGAAATCGATTTTCGCGCTTGACAGCGACCGGTCGAGGCACACGGTGAGTTCTCCGTCGTCGGTGCTCTCTGCGGTAAACGGCACTGAACTTCCGTCACTGGTCACGAATTCCACCTGTGGTGTCTCTCCAATATAAAATATGCGCATGCGACTGAATGCCATTCGGCTTGAAATGTCAAGACCGAATGATTTGCCCGACGGACGCACCCCTATTCCGGTAAAAGGCATTTCTGTCCGCCATGGCTGTTTAAGAAGTTTCGATGCCACTACGGATGTCGACGATTGTATCTTGTAATCGTTTGGCTGATTTGTAGATGCAAGCCTGTATGGAATAATGATGCCACGTCCGGCCTTACGTGAGGCTTCGGTAAGGCGCGAGCGCAGAATATCTCCTCCATAATCAGCCTGAACGTGCGAATCCCCGATATAGACAATCGAGAAAAGGCTGTCGCCCCTGCCTGCTGCCGCAAACTTATCGGCAAGACCGTTCCAGTCGTCACCATTCAGCTCTATTTTATTGTCTGAAAAGCTGAGAAAAGGATAAAGACTGACATCAGTACTTACAGCGCTTGTATCTGCGACTTCAATTTCGGGATTGAGCCGGAGTTCCGCCTGTGTGGAGTCTACGCTTTGCGAATAAGAGGGCACAACGGTCAGCAAAAGTCCGAGAAACCACATTTTATTCATTTATAACTTGATTTAAAGCGTTAAACAACAATCGTGCGAGTTCACGGCCTCCGTCTCGGTTCAGGTGGGTGTAATCTGCGTTGACAAGTTTTCGGTTTCGCCACACGACCACAGAGTTGTCGCCTCCCATAGCCGCTCTGGTATCCCAGAAGGCCGCACCTGTTTTGCGCGCAAGTTCGCGCTGTGCATTGACCATAGACTTGCAAGCCGGCATGGAGTAAACCTCTGTCCCAACTTTTTCTCCACGGTCGGCAACACCCATAATCAGAATGTCGGCATTAGGATATGCCGAGCGTATGCGCTCTACCGAACGCGCCATTACTTGAGAGTAACCGCTGTAGTCTGTTTGTCCGGAACTGATGGCATTCGTGCCGTATTCAAGAATAATCAGGTCGTAATCGACCCATTGGCGCATCTTATCACACAGTGCTTTGTTGAGCTTGCGCATCGGAAGTCCGGAGTTGCCACGAATCGACATACAGTCGACCTGCACACCGGCATCCGTGTCGAGATATGCGCCAAGTGCAACTACGCCGGGCGTAGCGGAGATTTTTGCAGAGGCTGTGTTGCCTTCGACAGTAATGATTTGCACATCAGACGAAGGCGCAACGGCAACAGCATTTTCGGCAGTCTCTGTGACGACGCTCACTGTGGCGCTGTCGGTAGCCAGATATACAAATGATGTTCGGCTCCACGGACCGGCAAAACCGCTTTTAAAAGTAGTGCTCGCATTCTCGAGAGACACTGCGTAATCGCCAGAAAGTACTCGCAGTGAATCCTTTGCTGCCATGGTGCGTATGTCGTGCAGCGACCAGCCCGAAGTCTTCATTTTCACCGTCTGACGGAAGCCGGGAAAATCGCTGTGGAGTGCCGAAAAACCAATACCCGAACCGCCGTAGCTCTCCCGAAACATCGACCGCAAATCCTGGGTGAAAATATCGCCTTCAATAAAAGAATCACCCATGACTGCCACACGAACAGTACGCTCAGACGACTGCGACAATGCCGCGCGGAACTTGGCCAGAGACTCGCAGGCAGCATAATTCTCGATGGCAACAACTCCGTTTATCTCCGACGCCGCTTCGACTTCGGGTGCCGGAGCTGGCTCTGCCGAAATTGTCTCTATCTTAGCTGAAATGGTATCCGACTGTTCGAGGTCTTCTTCTTTTAAAATTTCGTCTATTTCCGTCGTAAGAGGCGGAGTGACCGCCAGCACGGGTCTTTCGGTCGAAATGAGGTCGCTTAAAAGACTGAAGTCTTTCAACGTATTGCCAGTAAGACTGCTCCATGGAACTACAGAGAGAATCATCAGCAATCCCAGAGCTATAGTAAATATAAGAATTAATTGTCGAGATGAAGAATCATTCATTTCGTGAATATTTAGAGAGCAGAGAAATCAAAGGAGCGGCTTTTCTCTCCGTTTCAATCCACTCGTCGTGAGCTATTGAAGCTGAAGTAATACCACTGCCGGTATATACCGCCCACTTTTCTGTGTTAAAATGAACGCAGCGCAGCATTACATAGGCATTTATGCCTTGTGCTGTCTTTACAGTGATATTTCCGCCATAGCAATTTCGCGGAGCGGATTCATAGAGTGCGATATTCTGCATTGCAGCCTCACGTGGATATCCGCCCACGGCGGGTGTGGGATGGATAGCCGATATAATCGTCAGTGGGTCGAGTCCGTCGCACGACGAAAGGGTTATGTCGGTACAAAGGTGCTCGATTTTACCGTAGCGCAGATTGCGCGTCGACAAGGCGGTGGATAATGATTCGGGAGCTATTGCTTTTATACGATTTAATATGTCATCCGTTACAAATGCATGTTCTTCGATATTTTTCTTATCCCATTCACCGCCTTGCGTTGCGAGCCTGGTACCGGCCAGCGCCCTTGTCTGTAAGCGGTTGTCGGTGTCGGATTGAAGCAACAGTTCGGGAGTGGCACCCATCCACCAGCCGGTACTGGGATGATAGAACAAGAAGCAGAACATATCTGGAAATGCCCCGAAGTACTCCTTGGCCATCTCTTCGGGCTTAAAAGAAGAGAATGTGCCGCATATCTGGCGAGTAATCACAGTCTTACCACCATTATTATTAAGATCCCCTATAAGAGAGCCTACCCTGCTACAATAGTCATCATATGTGGTTGGGTGAGCGGCTACCGACATTTTGTGTACCAACGAAATACCGGGCCACGGAGCTACCGTAGCATCTTCGAAAACAAGATAATTCCTACAGGAAGAAACGGACGTAAAGCCATAGCGCCTTAGTTCTGTCTCTCCCGGAAACCGACAAAGAAGAAAAGCTTCGTACTTTGTCATTTTTTTACTTTTCCGATGAGGTCAAATCCTTCAGAAGCTGTTATCTCAACGTCATAGAGATGGCCGATATTAAGCTGCTTGTCCGACGGCAGATACACAAGTGTATCGACCTCTGGCGAATCATACTCTGTGCGTCCTATATATTGCTCTCCGTCAAATTCATCTATTATCACACGAAGGGTTTTACCGACTTTTTCCGAGGCTGTGTCGAATGCGATTTCCTGCTGAACCTCCATAAGGCGGTCAAGACGCGACTGCTTGACTTCCTGCGGAATAGAATCGGGCAGATTACGGGCTGCGTAAGTTCCTTCTTCTTCGCAATACGCAAAGGCTCCCATACGCTCAAACCGTTGTTCTTTCACGAATTCAAGCAGATGCTCAAAAGCTTCGTTGTCTTCGCCTGGGAAGCCGACCATCAAGGTTGTGCGGATATGGATTCCCGGTACTTCGCGTCGAATACGGGCAAGCAGTTCGCGTGTCGCCGAAGCATCGATATGCCTCCTCATGTTGTCGAGCACTTTATCGTCAATATGCTGGAGTGCGATGTCGAGGTATTTGCACACTTTTGGCTCACGGGCCATAACAGGGAGTATGTCATACGGGAAATCGGAAGGATAAGCATAGTGCAGCCTAATCATTTCCACGCCCTCTATTTTAGCCATTTGCTCTATGAGCTCTGCCAGAAGCGACTTCCCGTCGGTACTGATATCCATGCCATACGACGACAAATCCTGTGCGATGACATTGAATTCGCATGTGCCGCGCGACACAAGGTCGTGCACTTCTTCGAGAATTTCGTCTACCGACCGGGAGTGATGTCGACCGGTGATAAGCGGAATGGCACAAAAAGCACAGAAACGATTACAACCCTCCGAGATTTTAAGATATGTATAGTGTGGTTGTGTAGAGAGAGTTCGCGCCCATGTAGGAACATGAGCCATTTCATTGCTAATCCGTTCGACTACGCCGTCCCAGTCAAATTTACCGTATAAGCCGTCGAGTTCAGGCAGTTCTGCAATCAATTCCTCACGATAGCGCTCTGTGAGACAACCCATAGCATATACTTTTGCTATTTTGCGTTCTCCTTTCAACTCGATTGCACCGAGAAGTGTATTCACCGACTCTTCTTTGGCATCGCCGATAAACCCACAGGTATTCACTATCAGCGTCGAGCCGTCAGTTGGCAGTTCGTCGGTAAAATATACATCGACGCCGTTGTCGGCGAAACGGCGTGCAAGTCTCTCGCTGTCGACAAGATTCTTCGAGCACCCGAGACTCAGTATCGCCACTCTCTGTCGATCATTCATATCTTATTTTCTGAAACTGAAGAGAGATTCTACAAAAGCACGTTTATTGAACACTTGAAGATCGTTGATGCTTTCACCAATTCCGATATATTTTACGGGTATCTTAAATTGGTCGCTTATACCTATCACCACACCGCCTTTGGCCGTGCCGTCGAGTTTGGTAATGGCAAGGTCTGTGACCTGTGTGGCTTCGGAGAACTGCCGGGCCTGCTCAAATGCATTCTGACCTGTAGAGCCGTCGAGCACAAGAAGAACTTCGTGGGGAGCACCGGGAACGACTTTCTCCATTGCACGCTTGATTTTAGACAGCTCGTCCATAAGACCCTTCTTGTTATGAAGACGTCCGGCCGTGTCGATAATCACAACATCCATGCCGTTGGCCTTCGCAGACGACAGTGTGTCGAAGGCTACTGCGGCTGCATCAGAGCCGAGTTCCTGCTTTACAATAGGCACACCGGCGCGTCGGGCCCATTCATCGAGCTGCTCTATCGCAGCAGCCCTGAATGTGTCGGCGGCTCCGAGCATCACCTTGTTGCCGGCCTGTTTGTATTGGTAGGCAAGCTTGCCGATAGTAGTGGTTTTCCCAACACCGTTTACGCCTACAACCATAATTACATAAGGCTTCGTGCCGTCGGGTGTTTTAAACGGCACAATCTTGTCGGAGTCCTCGCCATGGTCGGCAAGGAGAGCTGTAATTTCTTCGCAAAGAAGGTCGTTGAGTTCATCCATGCTCACATACTTGTCGCGTGCGGCACGGTCTTTAATGCGGTCGATGATGCGGAGAGTAGTCTCTACACCAACATCGCTTGTGATGAACACCTCCTCAAGTTCGTCAAGGAAATCATCATCTATAGTGCGGCGGCCGGCGAATACTCGCCTAAGCTTACCTAAAAATCCTTCTTTTGTCTTTTCAAGCCCCTTATCGAGGTTTTGCTTCTTGTCTTTGCTGAAGAAATCAAAGAATCCCATGCTAAACGGTTTTTGTTACTAATGCAAAATTACAAATAATATGCGATATGCACAAAAACATTTCTCCAAGCTATTTTGCAAGCAACAGTTCTGAGACAATCCGGCAGGTTTTCCCACATGTTTTATTGGCAAAGTTTGTTACACGTATAGATTTTTTTTAACTTTACCGTCTCAAAGTAAAAAACAACAATTACATCCGACACCAAGTTTTTTTAGTCAAAGCCATGGCACAATACAATATAGCTATTGCCGGCACCGGATACGTGGGTATGAGTTTAGCCACATTACTTGCTCAGAACAATCGCGTAATTGCCGTTGACATCATCCCCGAAAAAGTGGATATGATAAACCGTCGGCAGTCACCGATTCATGACGACTATATAGAAAAATATCTCGCCGAAAAAGAGTTGAATCTCAGAGCCACACTCGACGGAGCGGAAGCTTATCGCAACGCCGATTTTGTTGTAATTGCAGCTCCCACCAATTACGACCCTGTAAAGAACTATTTCGACACGCACTGCATTGAAGAAGTGATAGACCTCGTTCTTTCGGTCAATCCCGATGCTGTCTTAGTAATTAAATCAACTATACCTGTAGGCTACTGCCGCTCTCTTTATGTGAGATACGCTGCCAGAGGAGTAAAGAAGCTCAACCTTCTCTTCTTCCCTGAATTCCTTCGGGAAAGCAAAGCCCTCTACGATAACCTCTACCCTTCGCGCATTATCGCCGGTATTCCCAAGATACTCGAGAAATCGGAATCTTCAGAGGCAGATGAGGCAATCAAGGCGATTGCCGATGTACCATTTCTCACCGAGGCTGCGCACACCTTCACCGGGCTTCTTTGCCAGGGTGCGTTAAAAGAAGACATTCCCTCGCTTTACATGGGTATGAAAGAGGCCGAGGCTGTGAAACTCTTCGCAAACACATATCTCGCCCTCCGCGTAAGCTATTTCAATGAACTCGATACATATGCCGAGATAAAGGGGCTCGACAGCAAGGCTATAATCGACGGCATCGGACTCGACCCGCGAATAGGCACGCACTACAACAACCCGTCGTTCGGCTATGGCGGCTATTGTCTGCCCAAAGATTCGAAGCAGCTCCTCGCCAATTATGCCGACGTACCACAGAATATGATGTCGGCAATTGTGGAGAGTAACCGCACGCGCAAAGACTTTATTGCCGACCAGGTGCTCCGCAAAGCCGGATACTATGAAGAAAACGGTGTATACGACCTTGCCCGTGAGGCGCAGTGCGTCATTGGAGTATACCGTCTTACAATGAAAAGCAACAGCGACAATTTCCGCCAGTCGTCAATTCAGGGAGTAATGAAACGCATCAAGGCTAAAGGCGCAAAAGTAATCATATATGAGCCTACTCTTGAAAACAACACCACATTCTTCGGCAGTGAAATCGTAAACGACCTCGAGCGCTTCAAAACCGATTCGATGGCAATCATCGCAAACCGCTATGATTCTGTGCTTGATGACGTGGCCCAAAAAGTCTACACT
>RYWL01000047.1:0-1220 GCA_003979155.1 Muribaculaceae bacterium | reverse complement strand
CGACTGATAAATGAGTGTAATAATGATTAGGGTCTTCGAGCCTTCACTGTCTACGGACATGCCGGCAGACCGGATATGTCATATTTCAGATTTATACAAAAGCTTCTGAAGAGCGACACTATCGAATTTTTCAATTATAGCAAAAGTAACGCGATTTCGGTTTCTGGCCCTCTACTCCACTGCACGAAGTTCTTCGTAATTTCGCTGCTGGTACAAAGAGTTCTATCTGTAAGCAAGACCTTATTTCGCACAAGAAAACAAACACAAAAGAGCACCCCGGCGTCGAGATGCTCTTTTGTGTTTGTTTTCCTTGTAATAAATCAGATTTCATCGAAAATCATCATATAAGAGACTTCGAATGTTTCTCCAGCCTCAAGATGATTCACATATCGGCGCTCCGAAAATTCGCCGTCATAGCCAACGCTATCGGCTCTTCCCCACCACGGTTCGATACACATAAACGGAGCATCGGCCGAGGGCGACCATAGACCGACAAGAGGTGCCGAGAACATCAGCGTTACATACGGCCGCTTGTCTTTGCTCAGCATCGAAACACGATGCACCTGATCGTCGGCGAAAATGAGCGCTCCGCGGCTATAGGTGTCGGCAGTAACGGGTAAAAGACCTTCTGCATCGGGCTGCACTTCCATTATTTCGTCGCCTATACAGCCTTTATCGGCAATAATCTGTGAATGGAGAATCTTTCCGCCGTCTGTAGCGATATAGGCATGAACCGGGTCGGCTGCACAGAATTCAGGATAGTTGAATGCCGGGTGGGCGCCAATCTGGAAGCTGATTTCGCGCGTATCGGTGTTGACTACCCTCCACATCACGGTTATGCGCTCGCCAATGAGCGAGTAGCCTATCTCGAGCCGGAAGATTCGGGGATATTTGGCCATGGTTTCTTCATTGGCCTCAAGAGCAAACCAGGCTTCGTTTTCCGGAACATTCTCAATAAGGGTGAATTCCATGTCACGGGCAAAACCATGCTGACCGAGCGCATATTCCGTCCCATCCATTTTGAAGTTGCCGTCCCAAAGCGAACCGACAATAGGGAAAAGAATGGGAGAGCGACGGCCCCAGAAGCTTTTGTCGCCATGCCATAGATAACGGCGTCCGGTGCGGATATTCTCTATACTCTGAAGTTCGGCTCCGTGTGTATCTATCACAATCGCGAGCACATCATTAGTTAGATTAATTCTCATTGTATAATTTTTTTT
>RYWL01000046.1 GCA_003979155.1 Muribaculaceae bacterium | reverse complement strand
TCTCTCCGAAAACTCACTTCTGTTAACAATCGTTTTTAAACAAGCTCTAAGTGTGTCGTATTGCTGCAATTCAGCGAGGAATGTTGATAATCGAGAGCGAAGAGCCGTAAGCGGCCCAGTAGCCGAGTCCACCGTCGATGTTGGTGGGGCAATTATCAGCGAAAGTGAAAAACAGGTTGCCAGACATTAACACGGAGTTGTCGTACGACTTCCAGAAATCGTATACCGGCCGGTCGAGGGAGTATATTTTTACATATACCTTTTCGCCGGCATGGAAGTAATGAGTGAAGTTGTCGTTGTTGTCGGAAGCGTTGAGCGCCAGCGACACTGTGTGACCTTTGGTGTCGTCGTAGTCGCGGCCGGTGAACGTGCCCATCAGGCTGCCATGAAATATTTTGCTTCTGCCATCGACGCGTACAAAAACCTTGTACATGCCGTCGGGGTCTATGTTGTTGAGAAAGAGTTTCAGAGTATATGCTCCCTCAACACCTTCGACTTTCTCGGCCTTGAGTGAAGAAATCGATGCCGCCGGCATTATGGTCGACACAGCCTCGACGGTATCGGATTCGGATTCGACAAGAAGCCGGTATGAGTGACCCCGCTGTCCCCGCAGTTGGCTTGATGTATAGATGAAAGATGTGGGATAGTCGTTATTGATTTTGCCGGTGAGCAGATATCGCTTGTCGCCGTCGTAGATTGATACTCGGCACCATTTCTCCACATAGTCGCCGATGTTTACAGAGCCTTCTTTCAGATCGAGGGCATGTGCTACTGTCACTATAGGATTGGCGCCGGTCTCTATCCAGCCTTCCACTACAAGAGGCCTTGTATCAAGTTGTGGCTCGGAGACAGACTCGCAGGACGCAAGCAACAATATCAAAAACAGAGAGATGAGAGAGAGCGGTTTCATTTGAAAGTCAATGTGTAAGAGATTGAAGGGATGACGGATTTGAGATATGAGCTCTGATTCTCTATGCCGTCGGCTTCGGAGAAAGTGGTGAAATAGAATAGGATGTTTTTATTACACAACGCGTTGTAAAGCGAAACATTGATTGCATGCTCGATTTTGCCGCATTTTTTGAATTTGTATGTGGCGGCAAGGTCGAGGCGGTTGTATGCCGGGAGGCGCGAGGAGTTGTGCGGATAATACTCGCAAATGAGATTGTTATCGATTATATAGCCGTATTTTGCGCGGGTGAAGGGCAGGCCTGTGGCGTGTGTGAACGAAGCCACAAAAGTGAGTCGGCTGACAGGCTCCCAGGCAAGCGATGCGTTGAGGTCGTGCAGACGGTCGTGGGCCGAGGGGAAATACCAGTCGGCGAGACGGTCGAATTTAAGGCGTGCTTTGCCTAAGGTGTAACCGATGCGGCCTCGTAGTTTGCCAAATTGCCTCATGAGCATTACCGATAGGCCGCAAGTGTATCCGTGGCCGTCGAGGTAGTCGTTGAGCGGATTGTAAGAGCTGCCCGAGAGGTTGAGCAGTGAGCCGTGAAACTCACCGGCATGTCTCACAAGACGGTAGTAAGCGCCGAGTGAGTAATCGATGCCCCACTGGGTAATGCGCCCCTCTGCGCCGATGTCGAAGGAGTGGCTTTGCTGGGGCTTGAACCGGCTGTCGGCGTTTATGCGGAAATCGGCGGGCAACGATGCCGAAGACTCGTCAACGAGTTTTTCGAATTGGAAAAGCCGGCTATATGATGCGTAAAGTGACATTTCGGGCATCAATTCCAGTTTCAGACCGGCTCTTGGCAGTGGCACAACGGTATTGTAAGAGCCGCAGTGATAGGTGGCAAGTCGGAGACCGAGCGATGTCGACAGTCTTTGCCAGAACTTGTGTTTCCAGCTTGCTGCGATGTTGAACTCCAAGGCATCGGATTCTCCGAAGGGCCGTTGTACACCGCTTTCACGGTTGTATTGCCCTGAAACGTGACGCAGGGTGAAGTCAGATTCCACTACAAAGTCGCCGAAGGGCTTTTCGGCCGAAAGGGTGCTTTGGAGCAGGTGTGAAGGAGCGTCGATAGCATGTCCGCCTTCGATGAGACGAAATTTGTTGTTGAATCGGCTTATGCCCAGGTTTACGTGCAAGTCGTTGTGATTCCAGTTGATGGCTCCGCATATATTCATCCAACCGCAGTCGCCGTTTTTCTCACCCATTTTATCGAGCGACATGCCGAGCGCGTCGCGGCTGAGGAAAAAATTGAAGCCTAAGATGTGAGATTGCGAAGCCATCCACCGGAGGCTTGCGTTGGCATCGGTGAAGTCGTAGTTCAGGGTAGAGTTGTTGAATTTGAGCAGTTGCGGAAATATAAGGTTGAGGTAGGTCTGGCGCAGGCCCAGCGCAAACGAGCTTTTGCCTTTGCTGATAGGGGCAGACAGGGCGAAGTGGCTCTCTATAAGACCGACTGCCACGGTGCCGGCGAGAGCAGAGTCGGGGAGCTGTCCGCTGTCGGCTTGGAGTCGGCCGCCGGTAAAGTTTTGTTCCGTGGCGTCGAAACGGTCGGCAGCGAAGCGGTAGTTTTTATAAAAAGCAGGATTGAATGTGCTGTAGATGCCGAAGAGATGGAGTGGATTTACAATCCTGGCGCCGTCGGCCGAGAAATAGTTGGCCCCGTTGTCCATACCTTTTATACTGAGTGTCGCCGAGAGTTCATTGGCCGTAGCAACAGCGGGCAGGCTTCTGATAAGCGACAGAGGATCGTTGGAGCCGAAAGTTGAAAATTGCTCCGAAAGCATAGCCGAGGAGATGTCGAGCCCGCCGTCGGAGCGTATACGGAGCACTTTGCGCGGCCCAGTGGAGGTCACGACAATCTCTTGAAGCTCAGACGGCGAACTGACAGTATCAGCCGGAATCTCTGCATTGGCGCAGAGAGCTCCGGCTGATATTATAGTCGCGATCATAGCCTTGGCGATGTATCGCTTCATGTTGTTATTTCTGACCGGTGATGGTTTCGTAAGTATTGACGATTACATTGTAGTCGTCGATGAGTTTACGGAACGAAGCTTCGTCGAAGTATTCCTCGAAGGAGAAAGAAGTCATGTCGGGGAAGGTAAGCACGGCAGATGTGTAATTCTCATAGTAGTTGATTACAGCGTTGCCCAGAAGTTGATCGACGCTTACTGGCACACGTATAGCATTACTATAGTCAAAATAGCCGTCGACAATCGGGTATTTTTCGTAATACCAGTCATTGGAGTTGCTGCTTTCGCGCTCGACGTTCAGGAGTTCTCCATTGACAATAGCATACCCCCAGTTCGAATTATCTCTATCTTCAATGTTGAGTTCGGAGTTATATTCGAACTCTGTGGCAGTATCCCATACGCAATATCCCTGGATTTTCGCGTTCTTGTCGTAGGAGAATGTAATAGAGCAATAATTGTTGAGAACGTTTACTTGTTCGGCTACAATTTCGCGGTCGGTTTCATCGATATTTATCTCGGTGTAATCATCGTTGTGACTTGATACAATATAGCGGTGATAACCGTAGCCGTCTTTTTCTACCTGTGAAGTCCAGGTGTCCTTCGCCAAAGTATTGTAAATTTTGGAAAGGCCGCTTAGATGCCCTTTGAACTGGATTTTGCCCAGAAGGTCGACGTCAGATTTGGCGCGCAGTATGTGGGCGAGCAGCATGTTGGGGTCGGCTTCTTCGATGATGTTGTAATCATCATCGTATATGTCTTCGAGTCGCTTGGCATCATCGCGTATGGCGTCGAAGTCAACGAGGTTCTCGCCGTCGATAGCCGTCTCGGCGTGAGTGACGAAATTGCCCTTGATTGTAACGTCGACAACATCGGTGATTTTGTCGTTTACAACATTCATTTTATTTTTCACCACATAGCCGTTGGCGCTGAAGTCGAAGTCGAGGTCGATATGGCTCTTGTTTACGAACTCAGACTTGAGAGTGGCCTCGGCGAGTTTGGTCTGGTCTTTACGGAGAGTAAAGGTGAGGGTTTTCGGGGCCTGGATAGTGTAGCTCTCGGTTGACTCCCATGTGGAGTAATCGCTGCTTGCGTCGATACGGACGGCGTATGTGCCCGACGTACGGGCTGCGAACCGCATCTCGAAGTAATCGGCCTCGCCGGTCTTCTCCCACATTCTTTTTTCGGCATTTGCAGTGTATATGCCGGTGTAGTCGGCGAATTTATAAAGCTCGGTAGCAGCGGCACGTGCGTCGCGTACGGCAGCAAACTGGCCTTTGCCGATTTTACCGACGGCTTTCAAAATCGCGTTAGCCGCATTGTGCACGTCGTAGTACTCGGCGGGTATTTCGTATTCTACCGGGGGTGTGTAAGTAGTGGTGTAGGTGTCTTCATCATATTCTTCGATGAAGAAATTGTTGTACATGCGCACCAGTTCGGCGAGGTCGTTGAGGTTGACAATCGAGTTGAGCTCCTCGCCAATCTGTATGAGCTTGTCTTTCTGGGCGTTGGGGGTGATGGCAGTGCCGTCGACGGGAGCCGAGAAAGAGATGTAGTCGATTTCGTCGAGCTTTATGTCTTCGTCGTAGCCGGTGATGGTGAGAGTGCGGCCGTCATTGGAGAATACGAGGTCTTCGGCCACGCCGAAGTTGAATTTCTTTACTTCGTCGCCCTTCTTTACGTAGATGGCTTTAGGGAATGCCATTGCGCTAACAACGGTGAAGAGCGCCACAAGGATGAGTAATACTTTTTTCATTTCACAATGGTTTTTATGGAGTAGTTACCCAGTTTGATAATCACGATGTTTTCGTTCAGCGACTCGATGTTCACTGTTTCGCCCTTTTTTGCCGAGGGTATCGAGATGAGAGTCTTGCCGTCGATAGCAAAAATTTCAAAAGTGCCGTCGCAGTCGATTTTTACCGTTTTAGAGGCGGCATCGAAGGAGAAAGTGGGGTCTTCGGCAACGATTGAATTTACCGATGTGCTCTCTGTTGTGTTTGAGAAATGGGCTTTTACGAGGTCTGACTGGTTTATAGAGCCCAGAGTGTTGCCCGATTGGTCGAGAACGGTCATTTTGCCGTTGTTGAAAGTGATGCGGTCGGCATTGTTGAGGTTGAACACAACCCAGCCGTTCGCTGTCTTGATGTGCAGATAATCATCGACGGCCGCAGCGGTGTATGCCGTACCGATGATACAAGCAGCTAAAAATAAAGACTTTAGCATAGTTAATAATTGGTTAGTAAAAAAGATTTATATAAGGCTGTTATTGTATTGATTTGATTACAGGCAGAACGAGTGCTTCCATTACAGCGTAGCCGGGCTGCAGCGGATGTACGCCGTCGTTGCAGTAGCGTGCGTCGAGGCTGCGGCCGTCGGATGCTAAAAGCGAGCTGTAGTAGTCGACATAAGGGGTTTTGGTCGCAGCGGCGTAAGCACGGATGCGTTCGTTGAGAGCCTTGATTTTCTCGGGACCGTCGGTGATTTCCGGACGCCAGCCGAACTGACCGGCCGGGAGTACCGATGTGAGAATCACTTTGATGCCGTTGGCGCGTGCTATCTCGCACATCGACTGGATGTTTCCGAATGTAATGTCTTCGTTATAAACATGGCTGTTTTCGGCCACGTCGTTTGTGCCGGCGCTCAGAACGACAATGGCAGGATTCAGAGCCACTACATCTTCGCGGAAGCGCGCGAGCAGGTTGTAAGAGGTCTGTCCACCTATTCCACGGCCGATGAAGTTGGGGTGTGCGTTCCAGAATTCGGGGCTTCGGGAGGGCCAGTATTCGGTGATGGAATTGCCATAGAAAACAACACGGTCGCCCTCGTTGGGCATGGCTTTCACGGCTTTGTTAGATTTGCTGTAGTGTTGGAAGTTTGCCCAGTCGGGCTGAATGGCGAAAGAGCATAGCGATGTGACAAAAGCTAAGGCTACGGCTGCGATAATTTTTTTCATTGAATTGTCTGTATTGAAGTAAATTGGTGATATGACCGGTTGAAGAAAGCTTTCCGCCTTTAACAAAAGCCAAAGTTATGCAAGTTTTTTGATGCGAGCAAATATTTGTGTCTGTTTTTGCTTGATGTTTTGCTCGATATACGCCGGCTTCTGCCGTGTCTGAACCATAAGCGGAGATTCGGCGTTGTGAGTATATGCGATTTATGTGAGCCGTATGCTCACGCTGTTGTTTATCAAAAAACTATATACGACATATTCTATGGCTGTGCGTTCAATTCGTTTTCTGCTGCCGGCAGTGGCATTCGTATTGTCGCTGACAGCCCTTTCGTGTGTCTATGATTATGAAGACTGTCCCGATGAGTTGCCGTTGCTCATAGTAAGCGACTGGCACAAATCGCCCAAAGCCAGGCCAGGTGGCATGGCGTATATTTTTTTTCCCGAGACAGACTCAATTCCGTGGCGTTTTGACTTTATCGGCCCTTCGGCCGGCAAGGTCGTGCTTCCGGTAGGAACGTACAATTTTCTGAGTTTCAATGACGATGCCTCAAATGTGCTTTTTGCCGAAGAAGCCACTTATGTCGGCTACGAGATATATACTGCGTCGGCAGGCTCCGACTACGACTCCGGCGAGAAAGTGCTCCGGCCGCCCGGCATGATGTGGGGGTGCGCCTACGACAAGGTGCAGCTGCAATATGACGGAGTAAACTGGGTCGATAACGACAGTGTGCCGGGCACGACGATGATGTCGGCGGATTTCATCCTTGCGGCGATGCAGATGCCGCTGACGGCTCATTACACTTTGCGAATCGAGGACATTGAAAATCTCTCGGAAGTGAGCTCTATGAGTGCATGCCTTAGCGGTCTGGCCGGTTCGCTTTTCCCGGCGACTGGCAACAAAGGGCGCTATCCCTCCACGCTGACTTTTAAAGTAAGCCGGCTTGGGTCGGAACTTGCCGGCGGCGATTTCTACACGTTCGGTATTCCGGCGGCTCCGTCTGCGGTAAATACACTGAGTATATTTGTTGTAAGGAACGACGGCCGGCATCTGCGCTATAAGTTCGATGTCACTGAGCAGGTGCGGAGCGCCGCCGACCCCATGGAAGTTTTGCTGCTGTTGCGTGGCTTGTCAATCGATAGCCCCGAGGGCGGCAGTGCGGGTTTCGACATAACAGTCGACGGCTGGGAGACAATAGAGGTGAACATAAAAGATTAGACTGTGTTTTATCTATAAGATTATCGGCAATGAAGCGGATTATCCATAAAACTTATTTTATGATGAAAAAAGAATCGTTTATACTTGGTCTTGCAGCCTGTATGTGCGCTTTTACGTCATGTTCAGACAAGGAAGAACCTCAGCAATCGCAAGACAGCCGAGTGATATCCCTCAGTGCCGTTGTGCCTAATACTTCGCGTGGTGCTTCAACGACTACGGCGACCATAAAGAATTTTGTCGTATATGCATTTACTGGCGGCTCCGTGCTGATGGATGGCGTCAAAGTTACGCGTGACGGAGCCTCATGGGTCTATTCGCCTGAGGCCTATTGGCCTGTAACTCCGGTCAATTTCTATGCTTTCAGCCCTGAAATAAATGTATCGGCCGATATCACGGGCGAGGGCGGCGGCAACATTCCCGGATATATCAATGACGGCACCAAAGACCTATTGTACTCCGTGCGCACAAACGTGATACAGCAGGCGGCGCCGGTGTCTTTGAACTTCAGGCACGCGCTGTCGAAGGTAAGTGTGCTTATTAGCTCCACCAACCAGCGCATCAATGTGGCCGTAAGTTATATTAAACTGAATAATATCTATCATCAGGGCAGCTTCACCTTCCCTGCTACCTCGACACTCGCATCAACACCAGAAGCCGTGGGCTCGTGGTCGGAGCTCAAAGGCAAGACAGATATGCTGACTTTTGCCATTCTGGGTGAGGAAGATAAAGTGGAGCTTACGCCCGTGCCGACCGACTATAGCCTCAACACGCTCGATTGCAGTTATGTGATTCCGCAACCGCTGAGCAAAGTAGAGCTTTCGGAAAGCGGCTATACAGGCACATATATCGAGGTCGACTGCGAGATATTCGACTCGGCTACCGGCGCGAAACTCTGGCCGAACGCAAATACCCCCGACTATATGCTCGTTCCCCAGACCTCGACAGGCCGAATCATTTATCCTGCGTCGTCGGATAATGTAAAGGCATATCTGCCGGGACACGCATATATCTACAATATCTCAATCAACAACCCGAGTGTGCTCGATAAGATTGAATTTGATGTCACGGTCGACGATTATTCAATCGACCAGATGTAAAGGCGCGGCAACGCGGTCCCTTGTTTGAACACAGGCTGGCTTTTCACACTCACAACAGGCCTCCGGCAGTCGGATTACAGAAAACGACTGCCGGAGGCCTGTAATTAATTCTAATTGTCTTATCTTTGCAGAGAAATTCAGAAACCCGATATCCGGCAGAATACTTTTTTTAAATGAACCGACTTTTCACATTTGCGTTTGTGTCTGCTTCGCTTCTGGCGTTTGCAGCCTGTGGCAATAGACCCAGTACCACCGAGCCCGACAGCAAGGGTGTTGAAATTTTCTTTGCAGACCCTACTGTTTTCGTAGAAAACGGCAAATACTATCTCAGTGGCACCCGCAATCAGGAGCCGCTCGGCTTCGCGCTTCTCGAGAGCGACAACCTCAAAGAGTGGCACTATGCGCGGCCCGACTCGATGATTATGGTGTGCGGCAGACAGACTTTCGGAGACAAAGGTTTCTGGGCTCCGCAATTCTTTAATCTCGGCGACAAATATCTCTATTTATACACCGCCAACGAGCAGGTGGCTGTGGCTGCCGGCGACAGCATCGAGGCTGTCTATACACAGACTGCAGTAGCTCCACTCGATGCCTCGGAGAAGAATATCGACCCCTATCTCTTCCGCGACGATGACGGAAAATATTATCTCTATCATGTGCGCTTCGACCACGGCAATTTCCTTTGGGTGGCCGAATTCAATCCGGAGACCGGTACACTCGTCGACGGCACCCTTCAGCGGGTGTTCAAAAACGACCAGGCTTGGGAAGATACGGGCGCATATCCCAGCGACCCTATCATGGAAGGCCCCACACTCATAAAAATAGACGATACCTATTATCTCTTTTATTCGGCCAACCACTTCATGAGCACCGATTATGCCGTAGGTTATGCCACAGCGCCGACTCCCGTCGGCCCGTGGACAAAAAATGAGGCCAACCCCATAATCAGCCGCAACATTGTAGGCGAGAAGGGTTCGGGACACGGCGATGTGTTCACCGACAACGATGGCAATCTCCGCTATGTGTATCATGTGCACAACAGCGACTCTGTTGTCTCTCCTCGCCGAACTCGTATCGTGACGCTCAATGTCGACAAGTCGAAAGGACAGCCATATGCCATAACAGTCGACCCCGAATCGATAATTGTTCCTGTACGCAAGTAAGTCCGGCAGACCTAAATCAGCAGAGGAATGGAACAGATACTTCCGGCAGAATTTGTGAAGATGCTCCGCTCTTATGGCGAAGACTATGCAGAGCCCTTGCTGCGAGGACTCGCTGATCCTCCGCAGGTGAGCGTGCGCGCCAATATTGCCAAGGGTGTGATGTCGCTGCAGGGCTCCGATGCAGTGCCCTGGTGCCGGCAAGGTTTCTATCTGCCCGAACGTCCGGTGTTTGCCGCCGACCCTGCCTGGCATCAGGGACTGTACTATGTGCAGGATGCCTCGTCGATGATTTATGGAGAGGCCGTGCGGCGTATTGCTGAGCGTTTTTTCGGCGAGGCCGAGCCGCTTCGCTATCTCGATGCCTGTGCTGCACCCGGGGGCAAGAGCATTGCCGCGCTTGAGGCACTGCCTCCGCAGTCGCTTGTGGTGTCGAATGAGCTCGACCGCCACCGCGCGAATATTCTTGCGGAAAATATGGCAAAAGAAGGGTCGCCTTTTTCTGTGGTCTGTCGTGGCGACGCATCGCGTCTGGGCAAACTGAAAGAAGCTTTCGACATTATCGCCATCGACGCGCCCTGTTCAGGCGAAGGTATGATGCGTAAGGAGGCCGAGGCTGTGCGCCAGTGGTCGCCGGGGCTGATTGCCGACTGCGCCGAAATTCAGCGCTCGATAGTCTCTGCCTTGTGGAAGGCGCTTCGTCCCGGAGGCGTGATGATTTACAGCACGTGTACATTCAACCGTACTGAAAACGAGCTCAACATTGCCTATATAGCCGAAGAACTCGGCGGCGAAAGTATCGACCTCGGCTTCGATACAGACTACGAAGGCATATTTGCAGGCATCGACACGCCATATCACTGTTTCCGTCTGGCTCCGGGCCATGTGCGTGGCGAAGGGCTCTTCATCGCCGCTCTGCAGAAATCCGGCACTGCCGGCACCCGGAAATGCGGCAAAAAGAGCGCTGCAAAGCCTCTGAGCGATTTTTCGCGGCAATGCGTCGTCAATGCCGATGCATTTGTCGAGAGTGTTTCTGCGCAGTGCATAAGCCTGCTGCCGGCAATACATGCGTCGTTTATCTCCGAAATATCAAAAAACACCGAAATACTTCGTGCCGGACTGCCCGTGGCCGTACAGAAAGGCCGTGACTATGTTCCCCGGCATGAGCTTGCCCTGTCGACAGCGCTCAAGGCCGATGCCTACCCACGTGTCGAACTCGGTTATGCCGATGCGATGTCGTATCTGAGAGGCGAAACTCTCGACGAGCTTCCCGACGGTCTCCCGAAGGGCTTTGTGCTTGTCTGCTATGGCGGCTGTCCGCTCGGTTTTGTCAAAAATATTGGCCGGAGAGCCAATAATCTTTATCCCGATGCCATGCGTCTGCGTCTCGACCCCCGCAATCTTCCGGCCGAGGCCCCGGTGTCGTTAATCACATTTACCCGATGAAAGAATTTTTTGTAGTGCTCCGTCGCTTTGTTCCCCCGTATAAGAAGTGCCTGGCACTGAATATTATCTTCAATATTCTTGCGGCGTTTCTAACTCTTTTTTCCTTCGCCCTCATCATACCGATTCTGCAGATGCTTTTCCGCATCAACACCGATACGTATACATACATGAGCCTTGCCGACGGTTCGCTGAAGGAAGTGGCATTCAACAACTTCTATTATTATACACAAGAGCTCATAGCACACTATGGAGCCGTGGCTACACTGGCCGTACTTGCCACCACGCTCGTTGTGATGACCGCGGCCAAAACCGGCGCTACATATCTGAGCTCCTATTTTATCATACCGATGCGCTCGGGTATTGTACGCGATATACGCAACTATGTTTACGACAAAATCACCTCGCTGCCGATTGTTTTTTTCACCATTGAGCACAAGGGCGACGTGATGGCACGTATGAGCGGCGATGTGGCCGAAGTGGAAAATTCTATCATGGCCTCGCTTGATATGATGTTCAAAAACCCGATTATGATTATCGTGTGCCTGAGCATGATGATAGCCATTTCGTGGCAACTGACTGTATTCGTGTTTGTTCTGCTGCCTTTGGCCGGCCTTGTCATGGGGCGTGTGGGCAAGCGTCTCAAGCGTCAGTCGCTAGAGGGGCAGAACCAGTGGGGTGTGCTTATGTCGACTATCGAAGAGACTCTCGGCGGTCTGCGAATAATCAAGGCTTTCAATGCCGAGAAGAAAATGGACGACCGCTTCCATGCCGAAAATCAGGTGTTTTACAATATCTCTAACTCTGTGGCACGCCGCCAGTCTCTGGCGCATCCCATGAGCGAGTTGCTCGGTACCACGGCCATAGCCATAATTCTCTGGTTCGGAGGCATGCTCATTTTATCGGGCAATACGAGTCTCAATGCGGCCGACTTCATTTATTATATGGTGATTTTCTACAACATCATCAATCCTGCAAAAGACCTGTCGAAAGCTGTATACGCTGTTCAGAAAGGACTTGCGTCGATGGAGCGTGTCGACAAAATTCTCAATGCCGACAATCCTATAAAAGACCCCGTGAAGCCTGTGTCTCTGCCAGAGGGCAAAAATGCAACCGGAGTGAGATTCGACAATGTGTGTTTTTCGTACGACGGTGCCGTGGAAGTGCTTCACAATATCAATCTCGATATCAAGGCCGGTGCAACCGTGGCACTTGTCGGACAGTCGGGCTCTGGCAAATCGACCGTAGCAGACCTTATTCCACGTTTCTACGATGCTACATCGGGCTCAGTGAGTGTGGGCGGCATTGACGTGCGCCGCCTCGGTGTGCATGAGCTGCGCTCGCTTATGGGCAATGTTAACCAGGAGGCGATTCTGTTCAACGACACTATTTTCAACAATATCGCTTTCGGTGTTGAAAACGCCGACATCGAGGCTGTGCGCGCGGCGGCCCGTGTCGCCAATGCCGACGAGTTCATCATGGCTACCGAGCATGGCTACGACACCATTATCGGCGACCGCGGCTGCCGTCTGTCGGGCGGTCAGCGGCAACGCATATCCATTGCGCGTGCCATTCTCAAAAATCCTTCTATCCTTATTCTCGACGAAGCCACATCGGCTCTCGACAGTGAAAGTGAAACCCTCGTACAGCAGGCTCTCGACCGCCTTATGAGGGGCCGCACCACTCTTGTAATCGCACACCGTCTGTCTACAATCCGCCGTGCCGACCTGATATGTGTGATGCATGAAGGACACATAGTGGAGACTGGCACACACGACGAACTTCTCGCGCCCGGCGCCCGAGGATTCTACCGCCGCCTTGTGGAGATGCAGTCGCTTCAGCCGGTCGATTGATTCTGCTTGATAAATTTCACCTTTGCCATAACTTCGCCCTCGGCTCCCGATGCGGTGCGCACTTGCGCCATGCCTTGTCCGGCTACATGTCTACCCGTTGACGGATTGATTATGTGTTGTCGCAAAGCCGTGTTGTTGCCCGAAGTGGTGAGAACGCCATTCTTTACAGGTCCGGGAACGTCGCCGAGCGCCATTATCGAACTATTGCCCAGACTAACGAGGGTGTCGCATATGCCGTGAGCCTCGAGCAGGGGCTTTATGCGGTCGAGCGCGTAGCCCTTGATGAATCCCGACAGATCGAGTACCATGCCGCGCTGGTGAAGCGTGCAACTGCGTTCGGTCTC
Organism: Muribaculaceae bacterium; assembly: GCA_003979155.1. Lineage (GTDB taxonomy): Bacteria > Bacteroidota > Bacteroidia > Bacteroidales > Muribaculaceae > CAG-873. The sequence continues at coordinate 769 of RYWL01000046.1, read as the reverse complement.
CGATAGTTCCATTTCGGTCATTGTCTGCGGCGTGTGTCCGGGAGTGTTTACTGTAATGTCGAACAGCCCTTCGGTGACAGTGTAATAATGCACGGCGAGCCGCAACATGTCGTAGAGGTCGTCGGAGAGCTTCACGGCAATGCCCGGCGGCATGTCGACGAGCCGCGATATTTCGCTGTCGGGGTCGAATCGGTTGCCGGCCTTCTCGAGCCGAAATAAAAGCGCCCTCACCGCCTCTGCCGTATCGAGAAGCGATGAGGGTGCCTGATTTTTCTTACGAAGCAGCATGTCGACGCGTGTGTGCATGGCTTCAAACCATGCGTAGAGGGCCGTTGAGCCGTCGGACAGCAGGCGCGACTGATGCTGCACTTAAGGGCGAATAATTACAGTTCTTTGATTTTGATGTTCTTGAACCACACTTCGTTGCCGTGGTCCTGAAGCAGAATGTAACCCTCGGGATAGTTGCCGAAGTTTGGCCAGTTACGGTATTTGCTGTAGGCTACTAAAGCGTTCCACTCCTGGTTGTTGCGGTCGTATTCCACGAGTTTTACACCGTTGAGCCAGTGCTCTACATGGTTACCTCTAACGATAACGGTGGCCGTGTTGAAATTGTTTATGTCGAAAGGCTTCTTTTCGGGAGCCGGAATAAGGTCGTAGAGCGAGCCGAGCTTACGGTTGCCTTTCACGCCGAGTTTCGCGTCGGGATGACGGAGGTCGTCGAGAATCTGGAATTCACAGCCGATGGCCGAGCCGGAGCCTTTGTTGAGCG
>RYWL01000045.1 GCA_003979155.1 Muribaculaceae bacterium | reverse complement strand
TTCAATTGCTTTACATTGAGAAAAAATCCCTATATTTGCAACTGGGCAGACAGCGGTCCTATACACATTATCCAGTTTACATAACGTTAATTTATTATCATGAAATCCTTTTTCCGACATATTTATATCTTGCTTATACTCGCCTTTTCTCTTTCGGCCAGTGCAGAGTCAAAATTTACAGCAAATATAAAGTTGCTCAATGGTCATGAATATTCGGGAGTGGAGTTTTCCCCACCGAAGAACTGGGACAAAGAGATAACCGTAAAAGTTAATAGCGAAAAGCTAAAGATAAAAGGAGATTCAATAGACCATATTGTATTTTGGCCCACGAAATATCCGGACAACAGCCAGGTAATGTGCTGGCATACTTATGGAGCAATGGACTCTAAAAACGGCGAATACAAACTTGACCTCGGTCACAACAGCAAGAAAGGAGAGGTATCCAAGCAGTGGTTCGTACTTTATGAAGCTGGAGACCATGTAAATCTCTGGTCTTGTTTTGCAGAGATAAAGCTGCGAAAAGATAAAGTATACCTCTCAAGTTCACTGAGCAGCCCATTATTCTTTCAAAAACAAGACGGTGCATTTGTCCACATTCCATTCTCTGTATTCAGTAGCGGCAAAACAAGAAAATGGCTGTCGGCATACTTCTCAGATGATGAGATACTTACAGAACTCCTTTCCGATAAGACGCAACTTTATGACAAAGGTTCTGCCGCCTACCGCAACGGTAGCCTCTACATCCCATATAAGTACGAGGATATAGTGAAACTATATGTTGCCGGGCGAAAAAAATAGTTTAATAAAATTCTCTTGACTATAACATTCAGATAGTTAGCCAGAGTCAACATCAGCAACAACCGTCGTCGCCTGTGAAAAGCACTTTGGAGTCAGATTGAGAGTCCGATAATACTGATAACAATTCCGATTAGCTGTGCTATCATTATATAGCCACGTTTGGTTTTGTATTGCGATAGCCATTCTTGATAGCGGGCAGGGATGTCTTTTACCCTCTGGCGCATATGATACTGTTTTATGCCAAATACAAACAGCACGAGGGTTGCGCCCAACGCAATTACAATGCCCGACATTATCAAAATTTCACTCATATATCTATTATCCTATTAAGACGCTAAAACTTACTTCACTGCGGTTTTCCAGTAAACTTTTCGGGCATCGACTTTGCGAATGCCGACTGCGTCGGCAATAGGCGTATGATTGTCGAGCGTTCGGAAGTGCAGATTGTTCATCTCCAATGGAGTAAGACGTCGAGCTCCGGTCAAGACGGGATGTGGAATAATCTTTATCATGGTTTCTGTTCTATGTTTTTATCCATGAGCGGCATAATGGCATTAAGGCCGAGCAGAGCCACCACATAAGATGCTCCGAGCACAAAGAAGCCCGGACGAAGCGGAAAGGCATGCCCGAAGGAGCCTCCGAAAATATAGCAGGCAAGCGAAAGCCACAGGCAAGCCTGCGTGATAAGACACAGCGTACACCAGGCCTTTGCACGATATTTCTGATACCATACGCTCCAGAACGAAAACGGGCAGCAGCAAGCATTGATAAGCGCGAGCCAGCCTATGTGCTGTGGAAACACAAGCAGACAGCATAGAGTGACACCGAAATACGACAGTCCGACCTCACTCCAGCCAAAAAGGCCAAAGAATTTCGAAGCCGACGTATCGAGCACGGTGTGGCATCCGCTGCGGTCGATGATTCCGCAGATTGCATCGCCCCGCTCACTGTGTATGTTGAGCGACTTGAGCACAAGATGATATGTGACATACAGACCGGCGATGCTTACGAGCGTAAGCATCACAGTGCTTGCGTGAGCATATATTCTGTTTGAAATGAAAAAATATAGAAAGACGAAAAGCACAGCGGAGACGAGCACAAGCCGTTTTGCGCGGTTGCCGATTTCGGTAAAATGATGAGCCGCATAGTGAGGTTCGCGCGACTGTTCTTCGGGAAACGCCAAAAGAATCTCACCGCTCCATTTATCACAGAACGCGTCGGTAGGCAGACACTGCACGTCGACACGCAGCGGGTCGCGGTAGTAGACCTTGTCGGGAGTAATATCTGTTATAATGACAAACGAGTCCCGCGACCGAGCCAGCAACGGGGGCGTCACAGCCGCCAGTGCCTGAGCCTTATCGGCTACCATATATGCCTCTGTGCCTATGCCATAGTTCTCCAGCAACTTCGACAGCCCGAAAAGCGATTTGAAAGTCATTGTGTTGAACTGTCGGTCACTGTACCAGGCCGTGTGCGGCACACCGAGTTCGGCGAGAAAATCGGTGAAAAGAGTATGTCGACTGCTATCCATATCAGTCTATGAATGACTGGAGTTTCTGCAGAAGTACATTTCCGTCGAGCTCGCCGCTGTACTGCCATACGGGCTGCCCGCCGCGATAAATCATGAAGGTAGGAGTGCCTGTCACACCAACCTCCGATGCGATTTCGTTGTTCTCGTCAACATCGAGCTGATATATGTCGACACTTCCGGCCAACAACTCGCGAATCTGCTCTACGACAGGCTCCATACGCCGGCAATGCGGACACCATGTGGCGTAGAATTCGACCATGACGAGAGCCGACGAATTGATAATATCTGTATAATCATTCATATCTGTAATATTTTGAATAAACCTTTATTTCTTAACACATTTACGCGGGCAATAGTTTTTGCCACGCCTGTCAAAGCAGTCTATCAAGTTATTATAGCCAACAACACGGATAAAACCGATATTTTATCCGGCGCAATATGCAATTAGTGTAGTTTGATATGAAGATTACAGCAAGACTGGAGCGACATAGGCGCAGACGATGAAGCCACAGCGCACTGTCGCATCGAAGTATGGAGCAGACGACCGGCGACGGTTTATTTCCGGCCCTTGAAAAGCGGTGAGATGAAGCGGAAAGCCTTTATGGCGATGAAGCCGTATTCGGCCAGCGTCAGCGCTCCGGTGAGTCGGGAGAAAAGCGAGTCGGGAGTACCGAAAACGGGCGAACGACGTCGGTAGCGGTCTATCTGCGACGACATCTTGAACTTCTGTATTTCCATTCGGGCCTGCACCAGAGTACGTCGCATCTGTATTTGCTGAAGCGTGAGCCCCTTCCAGTCAGACGGGGTCTCATTCGGGTATGGAGGCAGATTTATCATTGTCTTCGGGTTTTGTGGTTTTGGGAGCCGGAAGCAACAGTCGCGACATATAACGTGCTATGGGATTCAGCAGCAGTTGCGTGCGGAATATTATGAGCAAAGCCATAAGCAGCAGGAAAAATCCGGCCACGATTATAAAAGCCCACACGGGGTTCATAATCATCGACAGAGCGAGCCCGGCCGATATCGACGCAAACAACAGAGCGGCCGTAATGACTATGGTGAGCAAAGACGCCAGCGCGATAGCCGCAAGAAGCCGAGTGATTTTCTCGGTGGCATTCAAGCGCGCGTCTTCGACCAGAAGCTGCAGATATTGCCTGATTGTAGCCGATATGGCCGACAGTCCTGTATTGTTTTCGTTGTCAGACATAATGCGATAAGAAAAAGAGTTAAACGACTGCGCCCGGCGCCATTGGTGCCGGGCAGCCGTTATAAAAAAGCCGCCTGTCTATTGTCAGGCTTTTTTGGCTTTGGAGGAGTCCTCCACTTGACAGGCAATCATATCAACGAGTTCGTCGATATCGTCGGCAGCGATAATGCCGTGTTTCTGAAGAATTGCTTTGATGCGAGCGCGGAGTTCTTCGCCGGTTGTAGGAGTGAGGAGAGCCGCTGCGGCAGCTCCGACTGCAGCGCCCAGAAGGAATGTGCTGAGACCTTTCATATGTGCTGTTTTATTTGATATCCTTGATTTCTTCGGCAATCTGGTCAGCGAGGTCTTCGAGTTCGGCAGCCTTGATGCCTGGCACATGAGTGCGGATAAAGTCTTTGATTGATTCGCGGGTCTGGCTACCGGTCTGAGGGGCCAGGAGAAGTGCTGTTGCAGCGCCTACGAGTGCGCCGCCGATTGCTGCGATGATAATGGGAAGTCCTTTCATTGTTTCGGGTCTTTATGTAGTTAGAGGTAATTAATATCACTTGAAAGTAATAACGTCTCCGCCGGCGCTAAAGTTCGGCGGCGGAGACCTTATTTTCAGTCATCGAGAGGTACGGCGTAGTATGCGGCCTTGCCGGTGGGATAAATGCCCGAGATAAACATCACTTTCTCATTGGCCGACTTTGTTATGGCCTTGTAGAGCGCCTTGATGTCGTCGGACGATGATACACGGTTGCCGTTTATGCTCAATATTATGAAACCGTCGCGCATACCGGCCTTTGCAAAGCGGCCGTTGTCGTCGAGCTCCGTAACAGCCACACCGTGGCTTATGCCGAGGCTGCGTGACATGCTTTCGTCGATGCCGGCAAATGCGGCGCCGAGCGACGACTCATTGTCGGCGCGGGTGATATTTACGTCACCCTTACTGTTGCGGAGTGTGGCCTTGGCAGTGTGCTTCTTGCCGTCGCGGTAGAAAACGATTTCTACTTCGTTGCCCGGGCTGAAGCTTGTTATGGCCTCCTGCATTTCGGCAGTGGAGCGTGTGGGCTTGTTGCCGAGCGATACTATGACGTCGCCGGGCTGCAGACCGGCCTGACGAGCTGCCGTGCGGTCGTTGACTTCGAGAACATAGATGCCCGACGAAGTGCCTTTTATCGCTTTTTCGCTCACGAGCTCGGGAGTGAGTTCACGGAATGAGATGCCGAGATAAGCGCGCTGCACAGTGCCGAATGAGTGTATGTCGTTTACCACTTTCTGCACGATAGATGTGGGAATGGCGAATGAGCAGCCTGCGTAGGTGCCTGTCTGCGAGTATATGGCAGTGTTGATGCCGATAAGCTCGCCCTTGAGGTTGACGAGAGCTCCGCCCGAGTTGCCGCGGTTAACGGCTGCGTCGGTCTGGATATACGATTCGATGCCGCCGCGCGAGGGCTCACCTACACTCGATGAGATGTTACGAGCCTTGGCGCTTACAATGCCCGAGGTGACGGTAGAGGTGAAGCCGAAGGGATTGCCTACGGCAAGCACCCACTCGCCCACTCTGAGGTCTTCAGAGTTGCCCATGGGAATCACATGGAGGTCGGGGGCGTCGATTTTGATGAGAGCCAGGTCGGTATCGGGGTCGCTGCCAACAACTGTGGCGTTGAAGTTGCGGTTATCGTTTAGTGTCACTTCAAGCCGTTCGGCGTCGGCAATCACATGGTTGTTGGTGACGATGTATCCGTCGGGGCTGATAATCACGCCGGAGCCGAGACCGGTCTGCTGCTGTTTGGGCTCTTCACGCGGCTGTTGCTGCTGACGGCGGCGCTGCTGCGGGCCGAAGAAGAATTCGAACAGAGGGTCGTCGTACATTCCATCGCCGCCATATTGCTGCTGGCGTCGCGACTGGGGAGTGGCGAAGCTTTTTACCGAGACGACTCCGTTGACGGTCTGCTCGGCGGCACGCACGAAATCGTCCTGCGATATGAAGCGTGCGTTGCCTTTGGACGCGCTCTGCGACGATTGCGATGATGTCTGTGAAGATGCGGTTGTAAAAAAGGTATCGGGCCTTGCGTTGTCGGCGCGGACAACGAGAGCGGTGACTGATGCAATAAGGGCTGCACACGCTATGGCCGATGTGATGAGTTCTTTCTTCATTGCTGTATAGGTAGATTGTAGTTTGCTGCAAATTTAACGCTAATTCTTTTATTCTGTACTACTTCTTATACTTTATTTACGTTAAATCCTCGTTTTTAAATTTCCTTATTGTTTCGCAATGAAAATGTTAAAATCAGCACGTATTTAAGTTAAATTACGCACAGCGTTAACACATAGCTATATCTTACCAGAGGTTGAATCTATAGCCGAGCACAGCCTCGCCGCTTACGGTGCCACCGGCATAAAGGGTCTGTTTGTCGGAAAGAATGGCGAGGTCAGCCTTGCAGACTACGCCACAGAACCATTTGCCGCTGTTCCACACTACCGACAACTTGAGACGGTTGTAAATAGATACGGAAGTTTTTTCGATATCAGACACAACAAAGCCCTTTCGGACACCGATAATCGGCGACTCACTTACACCAAGCACCCATTTGGGCGAGAATACCCAGTTGTAACCGTAGCCGAAGCGCACGGCATAATTGTGCGTATTCACCCTATAGTGCTTGTCGGGCCAGGTCGCGGGAAGTATGTCTTTCAGAGGCTCGGGAAGATTGTTGAAGTTGAAATCCAATTTCTGCGAATAGATTGAGAAGCCGGTATAAAATGAGCCGTGGCTCTTGCGCTGTATGCGGCTGAAACTGAATGTGGCGGCCTCGGAGTACTGTTTATGGGAGAAAAAATAATATGCATCGAGGCCCCATGTGGAATTGTCGACACCGTCGAACGGCAGGTTAAGGTGACTATATGGTCCAAACCTTTTGATTGTAGTGCCAACGTCGTTTTTCGACGTATAGAACTCTGCGCCGAAGAGCATGCAGTTGAAACCGAAACGGAATCGTTTGCGCGAACGCTGCTGTCCGCCGAAGAGTTTGCTCAGATTTATATCATAGCCTACCGAAACGGCAAGATAAGTGAGGTAGAGACCGGCCGACGTAGAGTTGTCGGAGGCCATGAATATGCGACTGCGGTCGGGAAGCTGAAAATTATAACCCTCGGCCCAGCTGTCGGCGGTTATCTTGGCATTGAACTTATATCCTGACGGTGCCACAAAAGTGGTGTCGTAGCCATTGAAGAATTTGTCGCCCCAGCGATATGTATTCACACAGAAACGCGGAAATTTACCCCACGCGGCTATGGAGTCGAGATTGAACGATATGGCACCGGCTCGCTGAGGTATAGAAAACGCAATGAGCACGACTGACAGGATGGCAATAACAGAACGGAGTTTCATATCTGGAGCGCAAAGGTACGAAAAAAAGCGCAACAATCAGGAGACTCGTGTTATGAAGTTTTGCTCTATTTGTTGCCGGCAATTCGCTTGAGAGTCATCACTTCCTTGCCGTTTTTATCAAGCAGTAGCACTGTGTCGTCGTGTTTTCCGCTCACGGCCGACACCGACATTTCGAGCGCTACCACTATGCGGCGCTCCTGGTCGGCTTTTTTACACTCGGTGTGAGTATATGTTATGTTCGACACATCGATGGCGTTTGGTCTGTTTGGATTGATATAAATCTCGCCGTTGAAGAAGTTGCAGCCGGTGTTGCCGTGCACTTTCATCTGCGGGATATCGAAGAAAAGATTCGCCTCGGGGTCGTTGATTTTCTTGCCATCGGCCGAAGTCACGCGCCATTCACCGTTGAGGAATTCCATATTGTGGCGGCGGAGTGTAGTTATCACGTTTCCACGCGAGTTACGCAGATAAAGATATGTCTCGCGGCCAATCGTTCGGCAATCGGCCAGATACGACGAGTTGTCAGAGAAAATCGAGACGACAAGGGCGCTGTAGTCTATGTCGGGGCAGTATTTGCCGGTCGACAATACTTCGGAAAATGCCATGTGGCCGTCGGAGAGCACCACATAGCGGCCGTTGATTACATTGCAGCCGTCGGAAACGTAGAACTTGCCTTTCGTGTCGAAGTTTACAGCCGGTACTTCGTCGACATTATTGATGTTGATTTCGCCTACCGACACCACATTCCATTCGCCGCCCGACAACTCGCCGGGACTGGGAACCTGAACATTGTTTACCGGCGCCTGAGGCAGCTCGACAGTAGGTGTTTCGCCTTTTTTAGTCTTTATTGTCACGGTACGCACGCCGGTGCTTTCGTCTGTTTTTTTCGGCGCTGTGAATTTATTTATTACCGAACAGGAGCTTAGAGCGAAAGTGGCGGAGAGGACTATTAATAGTATTCGGGTGTTCATAAGAGTTTTATTTAGGCCCGGGGGCTTATTTCCGTTTGACTTCGTCGACGCCTTTGATATTGGCTATGTGCCGCATGATAGACTGCAGCTCGTCGAAACTGTGAACAGCAAACGATATGTTAATTGTCGAAATTGAGTCGATTGTAGAGGTGTTTATCGCATCGATTGCAAGGTTTAGCTCGTTGGATATACACTCCACGAGGTCTATGAAAAGGTGATAGCGGTCTACCGCCTTTATGGTTATTTCCACCGGATAGAGCGTGCCGTCTGGCAGATAGTCGACCGACTCGATGCGGTCGCCCCACTGCGAAGCGAGTTTTATGGCTGTGGCACAGTCGCGCTTATGCACGGTGAGTGAGCCGTCGGGCGCACGGAAGCCGATAACCTCCTCGCCGGGAATCGGCAGACAATCGGGACAGCGGCTGTAGGGGGGCACCGGCAGAGAGTCGAGATATGCCGTAATTTCTTTTTTTGCCTTATATGTTACCACTGAGTCGAGCCAGTCGGGCGACGGATTGCTGCTCTCGTCGGTAAAGACTTCTACAACGTCGCCACGGCGGAGACGTGATTTCACCGATGCGAGAAAGCCGTTGAGACGCGCGTATTTGGCCTTCTCTCCAAGTTTTGCATCGACTTCGTAGGCAAAATCGAGCACAGTGGCTTTCTGCGGAAGCACCACCGGACGGCCCTGAGGTGTGAAAGTCATTATATCGTCGTTGTAAAACGAAGTGACGACTTTCTCGATGAAATTACCCGAGCTGTCGCTGTCTTCCTGAGCGGCGAGGTCGCGGAGAATGTTGCGGAACTTTTCAATCCACCGCTGAATGTTGTCTTCCGAGCGCTCGGCCACACATCCCAACTGAGAGTCGCGCAACATTCGGTCGCTGCTTATGTGCACTTCCTGCCAGCGGCCGAAGTCGGCAAGCAGCTTCACATGGAAGCTCTGGTATCCGTTTTCTTTAGGAGAGTCGATGTAGTTTGTTATGCCGCCGGGCTTCTCTTTGAAGCGGTCGGTGAGTACGGCATAATACTTCAGAGCCATGTCTTTCTCCGACACCCCCTCGGGAGTATGAAACACCACATCGGTGAAGTGCCTGTATTTGAGATGGTTGAAGTCGTCGCCGTATTTATGCATTTTACGCCATATGCTGTAAGGCTTCCGGTACTCCACATACACATCGGCATCGAGACTGGCCTGGGCTAGAGTCGACTTGATATTGTCGGTGAATACTTTAAGGCGCTCGTACTGTGCGGCTTCATCTCGGGCTATGAGGTCGGTGAGCTCATCGTATTCGAGCGGACAGCGGAAGCGGAAACTGAGATTTTCGAGTTCTGTCTTCACGTTGTAGAATCCGAGGCGGTTGGCGAGAGGAGCATAGAAATAATCGGTCTCACCGGCAATTTTCATCTGCTTGTCGGGACGCATCGACGAGAGGGTGCGCATGTTATGGAGCCGGTCGGCAAGCTTTACAAGCAGGGCTCGGATATCGAATTGCACGGCATTGAGCATCTGGCGGAAGTTGTCGACCTGAAGCGAGTCGACATACTTCTCTTTTTTATGTTTGGTGACAACATTCACCAGAAAAGCCACGTCGTCGCCAAACTCGCGTCGGATATCGTCGATGGTGTAATCGGTATCTTCGACCACATCGTGCAGAAACGCCGCTATAACCATATGTGAGCTGAGCGCCAGTTCTTCTGCAGCAATCGTGGCCACGGCTATGGGATGCAATATATAGGGCTCGCCTGTTTTGCGTGTCTGCCAGGAGTGCGCCTTTCGGGCAAATTCAAAAGCTTTCTGCATCAGTTTCAGTTCGTCGGCAGAGACGCGTCTGCTCATTACGTCGAACACATGCTGAGACCGTTGCTCGATTAATTTGTCGTAATCCTGCTCCATAATCGTTCCATTTAGAGCGTAAAGTTAATATAAATTTCCGGCAGTGCGAAATTTTTGTAACTATTCCTCACACGTTTTATTGCTGTAAAGTCTTCTGTAAAACCCGATATATGAAATAATTGTTGTAATTTTGTGGTCAACCCGACGGAATTATGACAGAAGAGGAGATGTAGTCGACAGACTTCCGGCATGGGCCGGTAATATAATACCTGACCAATATTAACTTCTCCATAGTCATTGTACTATATAGTTATTTTTTAACCAATCGAAAAAATCGAACTATTCATATGAAACAAATCGGTTTTGGAATTATCGGAACCGGCAGCATCACCGAGTGGTTTCTCAAAGGGGCGCGCGAAGACTCCCGTTTCAAAGCTGTTGGCATATATTCGCGCTCAGAGGAACGCGGACGCCGGTTTGCCGACACTCACGGCATTGAGCACAGCTACACATCGCTCAACGCAATGCTCGAAAACCCCGATATACACGCCGTTTATATAGCATCGCCAAATTATGCACACGCCGCTCAGGCTATACGGTGCATGGAAAGCCGGCGACATGTGCTGTGCGAAAAGCCCATGGCATCGAATTCGCACGAGGCACGGATGATGATTGAAGTATCGCGCCAAAACGGTGTGCTGCTTATGGAGGCCATGATTGCCACTCTCAATCCTAACTTCGCCCGACTCAGAGAAAACATGGCACGTGTCGGCACAGTAAGGCGCTACTTCGCTGGCTATTGCCAGTATTCATCGCGATACGACCGATATAAGCAGGGCGAACTTCCCAACGCATTCAACCCGGCTCTGTCGAACGGAGCCGTGATGGATATCGGCATCTACACGATTTATCCTATGGTGGCGCTTTTCGGCCGGCCTGAGTCGATAAGCGCATCGGGCATTTTATTGCCGTCGGGCGCCGACGGACAAGGTGCTGTCAACTTCACTTATCCCGGCATGAACGCTACTGTGATGTATAGCAAAATCGCCAATTCATATCTGCCGGTTGAAATAGAGGGTGAAGAAGGCAATCTGAGTGCCGACACAATCCACACCATCCGCACGCTTAAATTCATTCCGCGTCCCGAGCCTACTTCGGGTCGACCGGTGGAGCTGTGCGAAGAAGTGATATCCGAACCACTCGACCACGACAGATATTACTATGAAGTGCGCGAGTTCATAGACCTTATAATCAACGGGAAGACCGAATCCGAAGTCAATTCGCTCAATAATTCGCTCGCCACTCTTGAGATAATCGACGCGATAAGACAGCAACTCGGCATTGTATACCCGACAGATACGGAAAACGGAAATCAACTATAAAAATATCATAAACCAAATCAAAAAAACTGCGCAATGGTAAAGAATTTATTACTCGGAATCTGTCTAACAGGAGGTGCCGCAATTGCCGGAGCTTGCTCCGCCAATGCCGACAAAAGCGGAAACGACAGCACCGCCGACACTCAGAGCGAACAGACAGCAGCCTACATCCGACTCAACTGCGTGTACAATGTCGACAACGAACACGCCGCCGATGCCACGGCTCTGGCCCGCCAACTGATTGAAGCCTCGCAGACCGACGATGGTGAAATCGAATACGATATGTACGAGAGCGCTACACGTCCCGGACATTTCATCATCTATGAGACATGGAAAGACCAGCCGTCGCTCGACACACACTCGGCATCGAGCCACTTCACAACTATTGTGCCGCAGATGCAGGCAATAGCTCCGCTCACTGTTGAGCGCTTCGAAAAAAAACGGTCTTAACGCCGCCGGAGACGGGCAGATTAGAATCAACTGCATGTTCAGCGCAAAAGATGGTGAGAAAGATTCGCTGCTCGACACCGCTAAGAAACTCGTGGCTGCATCGCAGACCGACGAAGGCATGATTGATTACGACGTGTATATTAGCGTGACACGCCCTGAACATTTCATGATTTTCGAAACATGGAAAGACAAGGCTTCGCTCGACGCACACTCGGCAGCCTCACACTTCACAACCCTGGTGCCTCGCCTTCACGAACTCTCGGCCACTTCCAACACCGACATCTTCTATTTCTGAAAAAATCATAGCACAGGCACGAGGCAACCACTCTTTTGGCGGCCTCGTGCCTGCATCTTTCAGGTAACGTAGTTTTGCGTTCCGTCCTTTGCCGATAGCCTTGCCGAATCGGCACAAAGGCGCGGTTATTCTTTCTTACGTGTACTCTCTATCACGGCTCTGTTTATGTTGCGCACCTTATTGATATCCATTTTCTCCACTTTGCGGTCGTATGTCACAAGGCCGTTTATTTCGTGTTCTACGTCGGTTGTCTGAGTATAGATAGCGGTGCTGAGACCGAAATAGCGTATGAGCTGTTCGATTTCGTCGAGCATCATCACATACGTATCCGACAACTGGTCTCTGCTAATCATCATCTCGTAAGCATCGTTGCGCACAGGCCACATATGATTGCGCGCAAACAATCCCTTACCACCGAACTCGCCGAGCGAGGCGGCGCGTTTGTCGTCGGGCTGTGCCACAGATTTAGGCTCTATGCGTCCGTAGTGGTGAAGGTCGACAAAATCGCCGTTGCCGGGGTCACCATAAGCCTTGCGATAGCCGGGAGCATAGTTGTAGCCCGACATGCCGTTGACCAGACGATTGGGCGAATATTCTTTTACCCAATCGGTGATTTCTGTAACATCGAAAGCGCCCCAGTTTTCATTGAATGGAACCCACATCACTATCGAAGGTGAATTCCAGTGCTGGTCAATCATGGTTTTCAGCTCGTCGCGAAACTGTCTTCTCACGGCTACAGAATCCTCACCATCCGGTTCCCATAGGTTTGGCATGTCTTGCCATACCAGTAATCCCAAGCTGTCGCAGTGGTGATACCAGCGCTGAGGCTCAACTTTGATATGCTTGCGGATTACATTGAATCCGGCTCGTTTTGCAAGTTCGATATCATACTTGAGCGCATCGTCGCTCGGAGCAGTGAAAGCACCGTCGGGCCAGTAGCCCTGGTCGAGCAGGCCGATGTGGAAAATAAATTCTCCATTGAGCGTCGGACGTAAGGTACCGTCTATTTTCTTGAGACCTACCTCACGCATGCCGAAATATGAACTCACCTCTTCGAGCAATCGTCCTTTCTTATCCTTAAGTCTGAGCTTAAGACCGTAGAGAAAGGGATTGTCGGGGCTCCAGAGCGTGGGCTCGGGCACGGGCAGGTAGAAGGGCGAGCCTGAGACACCCTGTGCCGACGACTCCTCGGATTTGTCCTTATAAGCTACCGCTTCTACTTTGAGGCCGTCGTCTGCCGTTACTTCAATGCAGAGCCGGCTGCCGGACACATCGGGAGTAAGACGAATTCCGGAAATGTGTTTGTCGGCCACAGGTTCGAGCCACACTGTCTGCCAAATACCCGAGGTATATATATAATCGCCGCGCGAACCGTTTTTGCCACATGCGGCTTTGCCGTCGTTCGGGTCGTAAGCACCGACAACGAGCTCGTTATCGCCACGTTTGAGATAATCGGTGATGTCGAGGCTGAAAGCATCGTATCCGCCGGTATGGCTTCCTGCTTTTTTTCCATTGACAAATATTGTCGCGACTCTGTCGACCGCTCCGAAATTGAGCATTATGCGTTTACCTTTCCATTCCGGCGGTATTGAAAAACTGCGTTTATACCAGAGATTTGTCTCGCCGCTGCGCGCTATGCCCGACAGCTCAGACTCCGGAGGAAATGGCACACGTATTTTCTGTGCGTTTTTGGAAAATACGGGAGCTTCGGCAGCCTCGCATGGCGAAGGCAGTTCTTTGCCGCCCATATAGCTCCACATGCCATTGAGATTCTGCCACTGCTCTCTCACAAGCTGCGGTCGCGGATACTCGGCAAGCGGCACCTCGGCCTCAAGAGCATCTTCGGTCCAGGGGGTAGGGAGTGTGAAACCCGATATGTCGCGGGCTGTGGCGCTGATAATATTGCCGAATGCAAGGGTGCAGCACAACGCAATTTTTTCAATGGTATTTCTTTTCATATTAAGACTTATTACTGTTCACTTATGTTCCTGCAAGAGCATGGTCAATGACATTTCCACAAAGGTAGTATTTTTTTCAGAAATCATACAACCTGTTGTTCGAAAC
>RYWL01000044.1 GCA_003979155.1 Muribaculaceae bacterium | reverse complement strand
AATCATATGAAATTCACACTCCAGCATACATGTAACGACTGTGCAGCCCGTGCCGGCCTTATCAGCACCGACCATGGCGACATAGCCGCTCCTATTTTCATGCCCGTGGGTACCGTGGGCTCGGTCAAAGGAGTGCACATGCATGAGTTGCGCGACGATATAAAGGCACAGATAATTCTGGGCAACACATACCATCTCTATCTCCGTCCGGGCATGGATGTAATCCATCAGGCCGGCGGCCTCCACAAATTCAACGGCTGGGAGCGGCCGATTCTCACCGATTCGGGTGGTTTTCAAGTGTTCTCGCTCAGCGACAACCGCAAGCTCACCGAGGAGGGTGCCCATTTCCGCAGCCATATCGACGGCTCGAGACACCTCTTCACGCCCGAAAATGTGGTCGACATACAACGCATCATTGGCTCCGACATAATGATGGCTCTCGACGAATGCGCCCCCGGTACCTCCGACCGCGCCTACACACGCCGGAGCCTCGACCTCACCAAGCGTTGGCTCGAACGGGGCTGGAAACACTACAAAGACACCGAGCCTCTATACGGGCACTATCAATCGTATTTCCCCATAGTGCAGGGATGCACATATCCCGACATGCGCCGTGAGGCGGCGGAGCACGTTGTGGGGCTCGGAGCCGACGGCTACGCTATCGGCGGCCTTGCCGTGGGCGAGCCTGCCGAGACAATGTACGAAATGATAGAAGTTGTAAACGACATTCTCCCCACCGACCGCCCGCGCTATCTAATGGGCGTAGGCACGCCCGTAAACATACTCGAAGCCATCGACCGTGGCGTAGACATGATGGACTGCGTAATGCCCACGCGCAACGGCCGCAACGGCATGCTCTTCACGCCCGAAGGCACAATGAATATGCGCAACGCCAAATGGGCCAACGACTTCTCGCCGCTGTGGCCCGACGGCCCCTCGTTTGTCGACCGCGTGTACACCAAAGCCTACGTAAGACATCTCTTCATAGCGCAGGAACTGCTGGCCATGCAGATAGCCTCAATCCACAACCTCGCTTTCTACCTATGGCTCGTAGGCGAAGCCCGCAAGCACATACAGGCCGGCGATTTCCACGACTGGAAGACCGAAATGGTGGCAAAACTGAACCGACGGCTCTGAACCGGCGCCGCTCCCCACAAAAACGTAAACTACGATGTTCAAAATTCTCGACCGATACATCATACGCAAATTTCTCGGCACATATGTGTTCTCCATAGTGCTGCTGCTTGCCATTGTAGTGATGTTCGATGTCAACGAGAAGCTCGACTCCTTCATCAAGGCACCGCTGAAGGCCACAATATTCGATTATTTTCTCAACTTTCTGCCCTACTTCGCCAACCAGTTCTCGCCACTGTTCACCTTTATCGCCGTAATTTTCTTCACGTCGAAGCTTGCCGGCAACAGCGAAATCATAGCCATGCTCTCCACGGGCATGAGTTTCAAGCGTCTGCTGCGGCCCTATCTGATGTCGGCGGCGATTATTGCGGCCCTCACATTCGTTTTGAGCGCATATGTGATACCACCTGCCAACGTGAAGCGTATCAACTACCAGAACACCTACGTGAAAAACAAGCGCGTGGACTACGGCCAGAATATTATGCTCATGGTGTCGCCGGGACAGATTGCATACATGAACCGCTACGATAACCTGTCGAAAACCGGCTACCGCTTCTCGCTCGACCAGTTCGACGAAAACAAGAAACTCACCTCGCGCCTCACGGCATCGTCGATTAAATGGGACACACTCTATCAGTGGACGGTATACGATTACGTGGTACGCGATTTCCGCGATAACCGCGAGTTTATCGACAAAGGCACGCGACGCGACACGAGCCTCGCATTCGAGCCCCGCGACTTCCTTATCAGCTCCAACGACCAGGAGCAGATGACTTCGCCGGCTCTCGACGAATACATACGCCGGCAGAAGCAGCGCGGCGTGGGCAACATACAGATGTTCGAAGTGGAGCGCGAACGGCGCTATGCCATGACAGCGGCGGCCTTCATTCTCACAATCATAGGCATGACTCTCTCGGTAAAGAAGCAAAAAGGCGGCATGGGCCTCAACATAGGCATAGGCCTCGTGCTCAGTTTCAGCTATATACTGTTCATGACCATAACCCAGACATTTGCAATATCGGGGCTGACGTCGCCCTTCGTGGCCATGTGGATTCCCAATCTAATATACTCTGTCATAGCCGTCGTGCTTTACCGGCGTGCAGCTAAGCGCTAAGAAATTATGTATCGGATCATTGAAAAAACACATTTTTCGGAGCATGTAGTAAAGCTCCTTGTCGAGGCTCCCGAAGTGGCACGTGCACGAAAGCCCGGACACTTTGTCATCGTACGCTGCGGCGAACACGGCGAGCGCATACCGCTCACCATTGCCGATGCCGATGTAAAAGCCGGAACAATCACTCTGGTAATTCAAGCCGTTGGCGATTCGACACGCAAGATTTGCGCCCTCGAAGCCGGCGACAGCCTGCACGATGTAGTAGGTCCTCTCGGCCGTCCCACGGCCATACAGCGCCACGAGGGCACCGTTCTCTGTTGTGGCGGCGGAGTGGGAGTGGCTCCCCTGCTCCCTATCATAAAGGCCTTTAAAGAGGCCGGCAACCGAGTGGTGAGTGTATTGGCAGCACGAAACAAAGACCTGATAATCCTCGAAAAGGAAGTGGCCGCATACAGCGACGAGGTGATAATAATGACCGACGACGGCTCGGCCGGCCGCAAAGGTCTCGTTACAGCCGGTGCTGAGGAGGTGATTCTGCGCGAGAACGTTTCGGAGTGTGTTGCAATCGGTCCGGCAATCATGATGAAATTTGTGGCATTGCTCACACAAAAATATAATGTGCCCACAATCTGCTCGCTCAACACCATCATGGTCGACGGCACAGGTATGTGCGGCGCTTGCC
Organism: Muribaculaceae bacterium; assembly: GCA_003979155.1. Lineage (GTDB taxonomy): Bacteria > Bacteroidota > Bacteroidia > Bacteroidales > Muribaculaceae > CAG-873. The sequence continues at coordinate 11,153 of RYWL01000044.1, read as the reverse complement.
GCGTAACTGTGGGCGGCAAGCAGCGTTTTGTATGCGTCGACGGCCCCGAGTTCGATGCCCACCAGGTAGATTTCGACGAAATGATGAGCCGAATGAGGGCTTACGACTCCGTCCGCAACACAAAAGCATCTAAATAACAATCAGCATACTCCGATTTCACAATATATATTCGCACCTTGATTATGAGTGAAGCTATAAAGAACAGCGGCCGCGACGCCCAATGGCGCATTGACCTGCGCAACGCCATGCCGGCAAAGGAACGTGCGTCGATTCCGCGAGTGACAATGCCCCAGCTTTCGCCCGACTACCGCATAACATGCAATGAAGAGGTGAACTGCGGCCTCTCGGAAGAAATGGCCGTCGTCGAGGCTACACGCTGCCTCGACTGTCCGCAGCCCACATGCGTAGAGGGTTGTCCGGTAAATATCGCCATTCCCGATTTCATCAAGAATATTCAGCGCCGCGACATTGTAGAGGCAGGAGCTGTGTTGCGCCGCACAAGCGCACTCCCGGCTGTCTGCGGCCGTGTATGTCCGCAGGAACGTCAGTGCGAGAGCCGCTGCATCTACAATAAGATGAAAAAACAGCCTGTGGCCATTGGCTATCTCGAACGCTTTGCTGCCGACACATGCCGTGAGATAGAAAGCACATCGGGGCAAAAGCCTGCCGAACGCAAGTCGAACGGCATACGCGTGGCCGTGGCAGGGTCGGGACCGGCAGGACTGTCGTTCGCAGGCTCTATGGCTCGCAAAGGCTTCGAGGTCGACGTGTATGAGGCGCTGCACGAAATCGGCGGCGTGCTCAAATATGGCATTCCGGAGTTTCGCCTCCCCAACAGCGTTGTCGACGCCGAACTCGACACCCTCGCCTCCCTCGGCGTGCGCTTCCACTCCAACACTGTGATAGGAAAGACTCTGGGCTACGACGACTTGCTCAACATGGGCTTCAAAGGTATATTCGTGGCATCGGGCGCAGGTCTGCCGAGATTCATGGATATTCCGGGAGAAAACCTCTCGGGCGTGATGTCGTCGAACGAATATCTTACCCGTATAAACCTTATGGGTGCCGGACGGCCGGGCAGCGACACTCCCGTGCTCCACGGTGAGAATGTGGCTGTGATTGGTGGCGGCAACACCGCCATGGACTCTGTCCGCACGGCACGCCGCATGGGAGCGAAAAGAGCCATGATTGTGTATCGCCGCGGCATGGACGAAATGCCGGCTCGCGCCGAAGAAATAGAACACGCGCTCGAAGAAGGCGTCGAATTCCTCACGCTCTGCAATCCGGTGCGTTACGAAGGCGACGAACGCGGTCGCGTGCAGCGCATGTATGTGCAGCGCATGGAACTCGGCGAGCCCGACAGCTCGGGACGCCGCCGGCCGGTACCGATTGAAGGCACCGTCGACACTATTGACGTTGACCAGGTGATAGTGAGTGTAGGAGTGTCGCCCAACCCGCTTATTCCCGACAATATTCCGGGCCTCGAAGTAACGTCGCGCGGCACAATCGCCGTCGACGAGGAACACCGCTCGTCGATTGCCACCATTTTTGCCGGTGGCGATATCGTCCGCGGCGGGGCAACTGTAATTCTCGCCATGGGCGACGGACGTAAGGCCGCAGAGTCAATGGCAGCCCAACTTCTTGAAAATGCATAAATTCCCCTTATTAATACTCATTATCGCGCTCGTCGGCACAGCATGCTCGAAGCGCCCTGCGGCCAACGGCAACAAAACCGTATATGCCGTAAGCATCGAGCCTCAACGCTGGCTGTTAGAGCAACTGGTCGACCCCGAAGCCGAAATTGTGACAATGCTTACTCCCGGCTCAAACCCAGAGACCTTCGAGCTTCCGCTCAGCCGCCGAGCCCTCGCCGACAACGCCGCGGCATTTTTCGCCACGGGTGCACTGCCCTTTGAAGAAGCCCTATCAAAGTCGTCGTCGGCCATGTTTGTCAACACTTCGGAGGGTATTGTGCCCATATATGGCACACACGACCATGCGCACGGACACGACCACGGCGAGTGCCCCCAAGAGCACGGACACGCCGGAGCGCCCGACCCGCACTTCTGGACATCGCTTTCGGGAGCGGCCACAATGGCCCGCAACATGACCGCCGCTCTGGCTCAAATCAGCCCAGACAGCGCCGGCATCTATTCCGCGCGGCTGTCGTCCCTTCTTGAGCGTCTCGACTCACTCAATGTTACGCTTGCCGCCGAGCTCGCCGCCGCTCCATCGCGCACATTCGCCGTGTGGCATCCGTCGTTGTCTTACTTCGCACGCGACTACGGGCTCGAGCAGCTTGCCGTAGGGCAGGAAAGCAAAGAGATGTCGGCCCGGCAGGCACGCAACATCATCGACCGCGCCAAAGCCGACAGCGTATATGTGTTTTTCTTTCAGAAAGAATTCGATGCACGCCAGGCCGAAGCCATAAACAGCGAAATCGGCTCGCGCCTCGTCACAATAGACCCGCTCGACTATAATCTCGACAAACAACTTCAGATTGTGTCCGACGCTATAGCACACCCCTGACAAATGGACAAGCCCGGACACAGCACCCATTGCCGTTGCTCGGCCTGCGACTGCACACACTGTCGCCGGCCGATGCTAATGTCGCTTTGCGACGTTTATTTCGAGCGCGAGGGGCGACGCATTCTGCACGATGTCAATCTCACCATCGACCGAGGCGACTTCATGGCAATCACCGGCCCGAACGGAGGCGGAAAGACCACTCTGTTGCGCCTGATTCTCGGGCTTCTCAAACCGGCGTCGGGGAAAATTGTATATTACGATGAGCAAGGCAATCCCTCGCCGCATCCACGCTTCGGCTATCTTCCGCAAAAAAACAGCATTGACTCTCACTTCCCTATCACAGTGCGCGAAGTGGTGGAGTCGGCACTATTGCCATACTCCGCTCTGAGCAAGGCCGAAAAATGCAAACGCGTAGACGAAGCTCTCGACAAAATAGAGATGTCGCCGCTACAAAACCGCCCGATAGGCAAACTCTCAGGCGGACAGCTGCAGCGTACACTCTTTGCCCGAGCAATAGTGAGCACTCCGCCCGTGCTCGTGCTTGACGAACCTCTGAGCTATCTCGACAAACACTTCGAGCAGCACCTCTACCGCATCATCGCCGATATGGCACCGTCGACAACGATTGTGCTCGTAAGCCACGAAATGTCGCAGATTGCAGGTATGGCAAACCGGCACGTCATTGTCGACCACACACTCCACGAATGCGTGGCCGAGCATCACTGGACCCACTCCGATTGCGAGTGAGCCCTTGCCGCAGCACTCGGCCTACATGCCCTTGTCGCGGTCGTAGTGCGGCAACTCGTCGGCAATAATCATCGAAATTTCTATCAGACCGGCGACCATTCCGTTACGACGCCACGGAGTCTGATAAATCATTTTACGCTGTCCGTGTTTGGTTATGGTGTAGGCGTTAGCCTCGCCACTTTCGAGCATATGCCGTATGATACTCATCGAGCGTTCGTTATGACAATCGAACAGACACTTTCCGATAAGATTGCCGTGTCGATGATATATTTCGATAGCACGGTCGTTCATATACAGAATTATGCCGTCGGTATCGCAAACTGTCACGGCGCAGTTTGCATCACGTGCAAAATCGGGAATCAGGTCAGAGTAATTTTCCATAATATAAGGATATCCTGGTAAAAAAGAAAGGGCAGCCGCAGCGAGCAGCATACCCTTAGATGTCATAATCAAGTCTCAAACCATCGCCTTGCGCATAAACGAGGGCGTGGACCCGAAAGAAAAGCCGCAGAGGGCTTGCAACTTATTTCTTGTTGCGAACGCCGTAACGGTTCATGAACTTGTCGACGCGACCTGCGGTATCGACGAGCTTCTGCTTGCCGGTGAAGAAGGGGTGCGACGAGCTGGTGATTTCGAGCTTTACCAGAGGATAGGTTACGCCGTCAATCTCAATGGTCTCGCGGGTTGCCACTGTGGAGCGTGTGATGAAGGTTTCGTCGTTCGACATGTCCTTGAACACTACTTCACGATAGCTTGAGGGATGAATGTCTTTTTTCATTGCTTTGTCTCTTTAATACGTATTAATCAGTTACTTAACGAATACTGGTAAGGTATTCCTTTCGTAATGGCTTGCAAAGTTACAAATTTTTTTTCATTTCGGCAAATAAACCAACAGCCTCGAATCCAATTTTCAAAAATACTCTTGGAGATTCAAAAATTCCGGTCTTTATTTGAAAACCGACAAAAATAGAACAATGACATCAAACAAATTTTGGAAATCGACTTGTGTGATTACAGGCTTGTCCTCTGTTCCAGGGTGGATATATTTATTTCTCAGAGAGATAAGATACTCGACTTTTGCACTGAATGTACTATCGCCACCTCCATATAATTGATAATAGATTGCAGATACTTTTTTCCATTGCGCGGCAGAATCTAATAATCCTTTATCTTTGCCCCCTTCAATCAATCTGCATTTTTCGTGTGTATCCTCTGTGAAAAAGAACTCGTATCGTCCGTTATTCCACGACTGTCGGATTAGTGAAGATGTCGCTATCTCGAATACTTGCTCAAGGCTTATGTATGCGAATGCATAATCTGCATTCGTTTTAGCTTTTAGTATCAGGGAAAGAGCGATTTTAAGTTGATTATATATATTATCGGAGCACTCGCTGTCGGCAGGGAGGGTCAACTGCGCCACTCCTGCTACAATATCCTGCAAATATGAATTCTCGAGACAAGCCTCTATTGTTTCAATCAATGCGTTGGCATTTTGCTCGGAATATGTCACAGGAAAATGATATTCCGGCGATTCCTTCATGTAATACCCGTTTGCACCGGCATCTAAAAGTGCTTTCAGATTCCATGACTTGTTTGTCGCCGTGAGCATTATCACCTGAATACCACGGTTGACTTTCTTTATGCCACGGAGTATTCGCATACCGGAGAAATCCTCGGGATTCAAAACACTTTCTTCGGAGACTCCGGCCATTCTCAAATCAAGAAATATCAAATCATATTTACGAGACTTGATATTATTTCGTATTTCGGAATTAATATCGTCATATGATTGTATCGGAGTGTTCCATACATCATATTCGGCATCAGGCATTAAAACTGACAGAACTTTAAGCCAGCCTTTATCCGCCTCGTCGTCTATCAGCAGAAACTTCACACCTTTGCTTTCAATCTCTTTCGACTCAATTCGCTCTTGTGACTTACAATTTATAATGCCGCGAACTTCATCGGCATTGAGCGATGCCAGGTTGCAATATCTGAAATACAGAGATGAAGAGGTTTTAAGCGGAATAATATCAGATTTACGGTCAGGACAGACAACACTACCCAGTCTTTCCGCACCCCATTCGTTGGCAATTGAATGCCGCCCTTCAATCTTCTGCTGCGGCTCAATCTTGATGAGATTCAGAAAACCCTCTACATATTCACCCGGGCTTAATGGAGCACTATTCCTTATCACTTCACATACGACTTCGCTCTGTACCAAAGATACTTTCCTGGTCATCAGAATCATACTCTTCACCCCATAGTCCCTGAAAGCCTCAATACTCAAATCCGACACAATGATTATAGAACTCAGGGATGTATGTAGACATTCACGAAGCATCAGCCTGATTTGCAGGGCCAAATCCAAAGGAAGCTCAATATTTTCCGTATAGAGGGAGTCCGCATCAATAACAACACAGTCAATATCTTTGGGCAATTCCCGCACGAAATTGGAGATATCGCTATTCTTTCCCACAGAAAAATTGGGAACGGACAAAACATCGGTCTCTCCCAAGTCCTTAATCCACCACTTCTCAGGCTTATTTCCAAGTATAAGTGTTTTTTCCATTAAGAGAAATTGAATTTATAATGTTATTGATGTTGGACTGAAATTCCCTGACCGAAACCTCATTGTCTTCTATATAGTCAAGCAAATCCTCATATGTGATTCCCAAAGCCGGCTGCGAAAGCTCGATTATTTTTTCCATATAGTGGATTTCACCTGATTTCGCCGGCTTTATATCGGCTATCGTCAGAATATCGGCAGGACGTTTGGAATCAAACTTTTGGAACAGAGCCTTCACATACTTTGTAACGAGTACCTTCCTATAGTTTTTTCCATAGGCCAGAATAAGAAACTGGAGTACGCCGGTATTTTTATAACAGTCTAAAAAATCCTTCAGCCTGATATAAAATTCCGATTTTTTCAGGCTGACAATGTTTTCGTCAGAATCACAGTCAGTATAACTATGACCGTCACTAAAACATACATAGGGTATGTGGCTTGCATCAAGAATATGTATAATCAAATCCTTTGCGACATGACTATGCTCATCAAAATGTCCGTTGATAAAATCTTCCAGAGAGTCATGTATCAAAACACATTTTGATGTTTTCAAAAATGTAAAATCGGAAGATTGATTTACCCGTTCGATGTGACGGATAATGTCGCTATAAGCACCATCATCAATATAGTCTGCGCCATACGAGCGACGCTGGTCTCTCGAATTATCATCAATAAGAACAATATCCGCCATTTTATTTTTTGTAAAAAGTCAATATGTGGGTAAATCCGACAACATTATCCTCAATGTCTTCCGTCTCAGGAAGATTTCTGAAATTCAGTATCCTCCACCTCTTGTTTTCACCTTCAAAATTAGCTTCAACAGTCCAGTCGCAATAACTCTTACAACTTTTCAAGATACCGAACATGGCTCCTCCTTCCGTCTGAATCTTCTTTCTCACATCGGCAAACAGGCCGGCCTCCGAACCCATATGAGTTATGCGAATGCTGCATAGTCGATATTCATTCCATATAGAGCGTTTATAAGATATGACTACTTTTGCAAAAGAATCTCTCTGTGCGATATCGCGTAGAATGGGCCTGATTATCCATTGTGCAAGAACCAATACATTGGTATAAAAATCGGCCTTATCCAACTGACTCGTTTCTATGGAAAGTGATTTCAACGAATTGTCTTTGTCGATTATAGACGATATTATCTTCGGCAACTCCGGTTTGGACACCCTTACGGTATTTCTGAACATCTGTATCTCCGGGCCATACTCATTCGATGAAATCGGATGTATTTTCGGAAATCTGTCCAACCACACCTTCATTTCCTCTGAACCGAGGTTTGAGGTATGGGCAATGTTCAGATAGTCGACCCATTCGGGGCCATTGACAAAACCGTTAATCAATTTGCGCAGAGTATTATGGATATATACATATTCAGGGGAATCCAGTATATTCTGTGCCGTGGCTATGACATCAGCCATTTTTAAATCCGTATCCGGGTCGAAATCATGGGTAAGAAATTTAAATCCGCCGGGCACGGCGAATAATGACAGGAAATCAGCTGTTTGAGCCGGTTTGTGGGTCTTGCGAATGTCTTCAAAACTCATTCCGCCGGATGAAACCAAGCTATCTTCCATGTCGATACTCTCGGGTGCATCAGTCAGCTGCGATTGTAAATCCACTCCACGTACGCAGTCGCGTGCGAGAAGCGCATCCACTCTCTTTTTTTGAACGGAAGTCAGATTATTGTTACGCGTAAAGAATGTGATAAACAGCTGTGCGTCAGATGTTGTCAGAGGTTTAACACTATCCATAAAGCCCCTTTTTATAAAAAGTTGCAGTCTTTTCACGGCCTCTTCGAAACCCTCCGATTCCCAATAATTCAAAAGCCAATTAATATCTAAAGATGCGTTCTGCACACTCAGACATCGCGAACGCTTTGGTTCAAAACGAGTAATAAGCCAGAAATTTTTTCCTTTATTCCGACATAATGTCACAAAACAGCTCTCCAGTTCTTCCGACAAAATTATATCGCCTGAAGATTTGCCCTCGATATCGGCACATAATTCCCTTTGGGTGGATTTGCTTATGGCGAGTACCTTTTCTCGACCGGCAATCATACACCGTCCTACGAGTTTTTTTCTTCGTGATACTTCGAGAGAGACAGTAGTATGGAAAAGCGACTGGAAATCAGCCATAGTATATGGCTGCACGTATACATACGACTCCGTCCGGTCGGTCTCATCATCAATGAATACCAGTTCCTGCAAAGCCGCATAGCGGGCCGCCAGTTTCCGGTAAGCAGGATTGGCAGCTCCGCGTATCATCTTCAGATAATCCAGTTTTCCACCGATTACATTTTCCATAACCGGCTCACCCTTTCTGACATAGCCCCGTTCCCGTTTATATTTCGGATAAAAACAAGCATATGCACACGCATATCCCTTTTTCTCCCATACGCTTAATATCCAGCGCAAATCACTGATATACCGACGTGATACATTGACTACGGAATTGACAGTGAGACCGGTCACTTCCTGACGCTCACCTGCATTGTGAAGACGTGTCTTTGATTCGTTTATCCTGAAACCCTGACCCGTAATTATGTGTTCGAGTTCGTTGAAAAATTCTCCGTCCTCACGATATATATTATGCATGCCCGAGAATGTAATATCATCGGCATAACGGCTGTAATGAAGTCTGAAGCGCCTTGCAAGGCCTTTCAGACGCCGGTCAAGCTTATCACATACCGCATTGGTGAGCAAGGGTGAAACCGGAGAGCCCTGCGGAAGCACATTGGCCTTAATATCTTTATCATGGCTGCAGCAGAGACCCGCAAGTACATTCGCCACATCTTCGGTAAAATTGAACGGAGGCAACTGCAACCGTTTCCATACTCTGGCCTGTGGTATCGAAGGAAAAAAATCCTTTAAATCGATACAGAAAACATAATTCTGGCCTACATGGATTTGAGCATTACTCAGCACGGAGCGTCCGCAGACAAAACCCATGGCAGCGTCCGATGGTTCATATACCGCCTTGAGCAACACATTGACTGAGGAAAGAATAATATCCAACGGACGACAGGGCGCTTTGATTTGGCGTACACCTCCGCTTTTTTTATGTATATGGAACGTTCTGAAACGCTTTGGCGCAATGGAATCCGACGAAAAATGTTTAAGCGTCTTTGCGGTAATGCGAAAACGAACCGAACCAAACACTTCCCGTTTGATTGAATCAAGAAGTAAGGCGAGATTCTCAGCCGTCTTCATGGTTTTGATTCGTTCTCTTATCTCAATTGCTTCCATAATCAGGCAAATGATTTGAAATTGATGATACCAAACTCGTTTTCTTTGTTTCTGTTACGTTATCAGGTACATGACTTTAAAAACTTAGATAAGCTTTAATAATTCATGAGCCAATAAATCAGTCTTGGACTGTAATAAAAATATACCGTTGGGTTATCAATTCTTTTTTGAAGAATGACATCCGACACACGTCGGACGAGAGTCAAAATTCGTTTGATATCATCAATCTCAAATATATACTGTCGATTGTCTTCGCAAAGTTAATAATAATTTACGGACTCCTTGTCTACATGTATTAAATAGTGTGCATTATTTTTTGCAAAGATGCCGGATACAAAACAGAAAGAATGAGGGAAAGAATGAGGCATATGAAAAAAGGACACCAGATAATTTCCGATGTCCCTTGATTTGATGCTCTATCAATATTTCGGATTGACCACCTTGCCTGCAAAGAGGCTGCGGCCGGTGCAATTCTCATTTATGAGGAACACAAATGGCCGGTTGAAATTCACCTCCACATAATCGCCGGGTGCCATTATATCAGTCTCAATCGTCAATGCAGCGGCTTCGGCACCTTCTTCATCAACTATTACCGTAGCTTTCTGCGCAATAACGTATGTTTTGAAACATTTAACCGTAAAGAAATCGAATACATCGCCAGCGGCAGGCATATTTACGCCAATCGTTTTAAGAATTTCAGTGACATTGTGATTCTTATCCGGCAGAATCTTGAAACGTGGCAGTGTAATGCCTACCCGACATTCCACCGGCATGGCCTCTGCGGCAGCTTTCATTGCGTCGGACAAAATAAACTCATCGATATCAACGTCCTCCGCCGGAAGTATGAAGCGCATCGTAAACCTTTCTTCGCCAAAAGCGAGGTCTACGGCCTGAAAATCCTCGCCCTCGACATATCCACAGTCAAGCGTGTTCGACATCATGTCGACAGTAGAGTTGCTCGACGGGCCATGAAAGACGGCTCGCCCGGTAGCGGCTTTATCGAACTTCTCCTTCCATATTCCTTTGAAATACAGACAGTTCACCAGACAGTAATCTTCAAGCATTTCTTCGGGATTGAGCGCGGTGGGTATCATATTATTAGTTTCACTTTTAACCCACGCATTAATTTCCGCTACAACATTCGAAGAATTGGAGAAATCGCGGCCCATATTCTGTATTTTGAAATAATCAGACGAAATTGTCTGAAAACCGGGGCTCAGAGTATACTTTTTGTCATACCAAAACGCATTCAGCAGCCTGACGGTCACTTTCGGGTCGGGATTCACAAACCAATCCATATACTTGGACGACAGTCGGTTGAGAGCTCCGATATCATCACATCCGAGCGCATCGACTATCTGTTCTTTTGTGCTCTCGTCTGCGATATTGGCAAGTACAGAAACAAACATCGACGCGCTCAGCGGCGACACAACCATATTCTCGTTTTTGATGGCTATATCATTTGTAGCTTGAAAGAAGTCTATGTCAAAACCGCTCACGCTCTTGGCGGCGCGGCTTTCGGCTTCAGAAAGCTCGGGCATCTGAGCCACCGGCAGCGTCTTAGCACCCTCGTCATCTGAACACGCCGTCACTACCAAGCACAGCAAAATAGCCACGTATAAAAGTCGCTTTTTCATAAAAAGAGATTTAAAAGTTACAAATATAGCAGAATTTATTTCCTGATTCCCGTAAGAGCCTTAATAAAATACATGGACATCAAAGTCCGAACCACCGGCTCTCGAAACATTTTTACGAAAGCCTGTTGTGTATGCAGACTCAATGCTTTTTGATACGCCTGAGCGTCCGTTTGCCACTTCCAAATCGGAAAGAAGCTGTGTTAAATCGGCACGAGCTTCGGCAATAGTGACAATTGTGTCGGAAACGCCAAACTCATGAAGTTGACTCGTATCCTTGAAATCCTCACCATTGCAGGCGGCGAAGATTAATACGAGCAGCAACATCAATAGACTTACTGTTGGTTTGTTCATAATAAATTTATTAATAAATATTAAGGTCGGCTAGAATGACATGGCAAATATATACATTAT
>RYWL01000043.1 GCA_003979155.1 Muribaculaceae bacterium | reverse complement strand
CTATAAGTAAGTACAAAATGCCGCACGACGGTGCGGCCGTTCCATGGGTCAAAATTAGCATTTTTTTTTGTTAGCGCATAACAGACAGGTTCATATTTAAGAAATAAAAGCATTAATTTTGCAGGGATGAAAAATCAAACAGCCCGACATATAGGTATAACAATCGTATCGGTAGCTTTTGTTCTTCTGATGTGTTTTTCTGCGTGGCGGATATTCCGACCGCACGAACGCCATGTCGAGTTAGACCGAAGTCATTATCCTATAAAAGGGCTTGATTTGTCGGCACATAACGGCACGCCCGACTTTGACTCGATAGCCGCGGCAGGCATAGACTTCGTGTATCTCAAAGCCAGTGAAGGAGAGAGCTTCCGCGACACCGGATTTCTTCGCAACTATTCGCAGGCCCGCAAAAACGGCATCGCCGTCGGCGCATATCACTTTTTCCGGTTCGACTGCGACGGACGCAGCCAGGCACTCAATATGCTGCAGACTGTCAACGGCTGCAATCTCGACCTTCCGCTCGCAATCGACATAGAAGAAGCCGGGAACCCTGCCAATTTCAGCACCGAGCTGATAATTAGCAGGCTCGAGACAATGGTCTCGTATCTCAGGGCGTATGGATATCGTGTAATAGTATATACAAACAAAAACGGCTACACACGCTTTTTGCTGCCATCCTTTGGGGAGCCAGACGAAGAGACCGGACTTTGGATATGCTCATTCACCAATCCGCCACTACCCCACAAGCAATGGTCGCTATGGCAGCACAGCCACAAGGGGCGCATTCCAGGGGTAAAAGGCGATGTCGACATGAACACTTTCAACGGCGACAGCACGGCATGGTCTGCCTGGCTCGACCGGGTCGGAGCTGAACAATAAACAAGCTGTATGTACGTTACTTCTATGTATGAACCGACAATTATCACCAAAACATATTGCCACCGCACTGTCCACAGCCCTCATACTGATTCTTGCCACCGGCGAAGCCCGGGCATGGGATACGTCGCTTTATGCGCCGGCTTCGCGCCTGTCGGCAGGACGCTGGATGAAAGTAAGCGTTGAGCACGACGGTCTGTACCAAATCAGTGCCTCGACACTCCGCTCATGGGGGTTTGGCGACATATCGAAAGTGCGCGTCTACGGCTATGGCGGCCGCAGGCAGAGCGACGTGCTCTCGGAAAGCACTTACCACGATGATTTGCCCGAAGTGCAAAGCATCGCCACCAACAACGGCATCATATTTTACGGAGTAGGGGCCGGAGAATGGCTCACCGACTCACAAGGCACATATTACAATCAGAACGATTACTCCAACGCCGGCTATTATTTCATAGGAACTTCCGACATCACGTCGACACGTGCAATCGAGGTTGTCGACGCAAGCCCCACAAGCGCAAAACCGGCCACTACATTCACCGAGCGCGTGCAGCACGAGCTCGAACAAGTGACAAGCCCCGGCGAGGCAGGCCCCATGCTTTTAGGCGAGGAATTCCGCTATACGAACAGCCGCAAGTTCTCCCTGAGCACCCCGGGAGCCGTTGATGGCAACGCCCGCATAATATGTTCATTCGTGAGCAATCTCAGCGGTAGTGGCGGACAGCTGAGATTCACCATTGACGGAAAAGAGCTCGATGCCGTTTATGCCGACCGCATATCGGCAAAAAGCAGCAGCAGTTACGTACACGGCGTATACACACGCACCGCACACACATTCGACTGGGCACCCGGCTCCTCTGGCAACTGCACCGTGGGCATAACACTCTCCGTAAGTGGTTCGTGCCTCGGTGCGTGGCTCAACTACATCACACTCAACTACACGCGCAACCTTTCCATACCCTCCGAAGGATATCTCACATTCTACACCTCTGAGCGCGGAGTGAGCATATCGGGTGCGTCTGAAGGCGCCAGGCTCTGGGATGTAACAGACCCTATGAACATATACGAGCTCCACGGCACCATTACCTCGGGCACACTCAGCGCCGCCTTGACAGGCCGGGGCGAACGCGACCTTGTTGTATGGAACCCCTTGGCACGTTTCCCATCGCCCAAGGCTGTCGGATATGTTACCAACCAGAATCTGCACGGCGACCGCGGCTACGACATGGTGATAGTTAGCCCGTCGGCTTTCATCAAGCAAGCCGAGCGTCTGGCCGAACTTCACCGGCAGTCGGACGACTCGCTGAAAGTAAAGACCGTCACTCCCGAACAGATATACAACGAATTCTCGTCGGGTGCTGTTGACCCTGGCGGTATACGCCGATACCTCAAAATGCTCTATGACACAGGCTCAGAAAGCGGACACGCTCTGCGATATGCCATACTTATGGCTCGCACGACCGTCGACAACAGAGGTCTGAGCCTGTCGGCGCCCTCATACCCTACGATTCCGTCGTGGATGCCGGCTGAGGCACGCGCTTCGCTGTCGGACAACGACGGCTACTGCAGCGACGACATCACCGCCATGCTTGCCGACAACTCAGGAGCCACTCCGGCCAACGACAAACTATCCATTGCCATCGGCCGAATACCGGTGGTAAATGTCGCCGAGGCACAGAATATTGTCGACAAAGCCATACAGTATGCCGAGGGCTCTCGCAAAACAGCATGGAAACACCGCTTCATGTTCCTCGCCGACGACCAGGACAACGGACGACACCTGCAGCAGAGCGAAGCTATGATTGACGGTTGCACGTCGACAGACCTGCAACAGCACATGATACGCAAAGTATACATGGATGCCTACGAACTTCAGGGAAATACAATACCCGGCGCCCGCGAAGCCATGTTCCGCTACCTGAATGAAGGTGTAGTATGGTGGAACTTCATCGGCCACGCCAACACCACAGGCTGGACGCACGAAAACCAGTTGTCATACTCCGACCTCAACAACATGTATCTGCGTCACTGGCCCTTTATTTACGCTGCAACCTGCGACTTCATGCGTCTGGACGGCAACGACATCACCGGCGGCGAAATACTCTACAAAGAGCGCTACGGCGGTGCGATAGGCATTATTTCGGCCGTTCGCCCGGTATATATCACCAATAACGGCTGGCTTTCGGCAGCAATGGGCCGTGCCCTGGCCCGACGCGATGACAAAGGACGCTTTCTGCCTCCGGGCGAAATCTATCGTCTGGCAAAGAACGACATCCGTGACACCTACATGAATCCCATTTCAGACGACAACCGTCTGCGCTACGTGTTTATCGGCGACCCGGCACTCCGACTTGCCACCCCTTCGAACATAGTAAGGCTCGACAGCATAGACGGCCGTCCGCTTGCTCCGCAAGACATGCCCGTAATGGCAGCCCTTGCCCAAGTGCCCATATCCGGCTCCGTTACGGACCCCTCCGGCAAAGTGCTCGAAGACTTCAACGGCACCGCCTTGATTGAGATATACGATTCTGAACGCTCCGTCACCACGCTTGGACACGGCGAAAATGGCACACGAGAGACATTCGAAGATTATGGAGAGCGCATTTACTACGGAGCCGCCGAAGTGCGCTCGGGCCGCTTCTCGCTCTCGGTAAACATGCCGTCGGAGCTTTCGCAGAACTATCGACCGGCGACAATGTCGCTTTATGCCTATTCGACAGAAGACGACACCGAAGCCATCGGCCTCAACCGCGACTTCTATGTGTATGGCTACGACGAAAGCGTTGCGACTGATGACAAAGCCCCCGAAATAGAATCGTTTGTGCTCAACCACAGCACATTCCGAAGCGGCGACACCGTGAACCCCTCGCCCATGATAATTGCATCGGTACGCGACGACGTAGGCATAAACGTGTCGACCGCCGGCATTGGCCACCAGATGACGGCCACGCTCGACGGACGCAAGACATATACCGACCTGTCGTTCTACTACACCCCGGCCGACGACGGCACCGCATCGGGTGTGATAAACTATCCGCTCGAAGATCTTCAGAACGGCAACCACACTCTTTCGATTCGCATATGGGATACCGCCGGCAACTCGGCTACCAAAGAAATTGAGTTTTTCGTGCAAGAAAATCTCGCGCCCAAAATCTACGATGTATATACCGATGCCAATCCGGCATCCACAACCGCCAATTTCTACCTGAACCACGACCAGCCCGACAATATGGTGACAGTAAATGTGACCGTATACAATCTGCTCGGCCGCGCCGTATGGAGCGGCTCGTCGACCGGGCGCAGCGACATGTTCCAGTCTGTTCCGGTAAGCTGGAATCTCACCGACGAGGGAGGCCGTCGCGTGCCCCGCGGCATCTACCTTTACCGCGCCACAATCACATCCGACGGCGAGACATTCGAAACAGCTTCACGGCGAATAGCTGTCACGGCTCAATAGAAGAAATTGCGATTTTTTTCGTACCTTTGCAACATGAACGATAAAGCGACGACAACACGTACACCCGTACTGCTTCCCGAACCGACTCTCAGGAGGTTGCCGTGGTATTTTGCCTATGTGTCGACGCTGCGCACGCCCGAAGTGGAATATATCTCATCCACACGTATTGCCGAAGCCCTCGACGTAGACCCCTCGCAGATAGCCAAAGACCTCTCCTTTTTAGGTATCCGCGGCAAAACACGCATAGGATACCAGATAGAGGAATTGCGCCAGGCCCTCAACGACTACCTCGGCTTTGGCCAACGACACAACGCCATAATGATGGGCACCGGCAGCCTCGGCGCCGCTCTCATCGCCGACTCGGGTCTCCAGCGCTACGGCCTCAACATTGTGGCCGGCATCGACATCAACCCCACACTTATAGGCTCACGAATCGGGGGCGTTGAAATCTACGCGCCCGACCGTCTGGAATCTCTCGTACAAGAACTCAGCATCAAGATAGGCATCATCGCCGTACCCGTAGAAAGCGCCCAGGATATCGCAGACCTGGCCGCCCGTTCGGGCATCAAAGCCATATGGAACTTTACGCCTTCGCGCATACGGGTACCCGAAGGCGTTGTTATTTCGAACACTTCCATTTACTCACATCTGGCGGTGATGTACAACCGGCTCGCCACCATCAGCGATTCCAAGCGATGAAAATACTCACTGTCGGCGGTTTTTTGCAAGGACAGCCCACGGCATCATTAGGTGCCGACTCGGCAATGCTTCGCGAGAACGAACCGTTATTCGCTCCCGATGACCTCGACCGCTTCCACAGCCTCATAATGCCAGCCGTGCGAATCAGCCGTCTCGGCTGTGGCATCAGCAAACGCCATGCCGCGGCATATTGCGATTCACTGGGCGCGTTTCATGTTCTCACACCATGCGACAACAGCACACATGTCGACGGCATCCCTTTGGGCGCAGCCGACCGCACTTTTGCGCCCGGGCACTGGCAGCCCTTCGACCTTTGCTTCGAAAAAACAATAGTGCTCCGCGCTTCGAGCGCACCCATTGGAAGCGCCCCGACAACAGAGGCGATTGTGGAATTCACGCCGCAGACACTCGCGGTGTCGGCAATCATATCGTGGCTATCGTCCGCGATAACATTTAAAACCGGCGACATCATACTCTTTGCAGATTACAGCATCAATCTCGGCATGCCAGTCCTGAACACAGAGATAAACGCCGATATCGACGGAATCGCAACACTGAACTTCCGCATCAAATAAGCCGCTCAAGCTCATACAATGAGAATCAGACACATCTATCTGCTGTTTGCCGCTGCTATTGCCACCACAGCCACAGCCGCAGACAGCCTCCACATCCCGCAACTTTCGTCGAGACATTGGGTAAAAATCAGCACCGATACAACCGGTATATTCCAGATAAGCGGGGACGAGCTTCGTTCGTGGGGCTTTGAATCGGCCGATAAAGTGAGCATCTACGGATGTGGTGCAGTGGCAGCCGCAAGTCACGGCGACATTCCACACGACGGCTTGTGCAGGGCAGCGTCGACAGTCACCGACGACGACCGCCTCCTTTTCTACTCCGAAGGACCAGTGCGTGCAGGCGTGAACCCGAGCACATCGACTGGCATTGCATATCAGCGCAACTCATACGATACCCATTCATATTATTATATTACCGACAGCACCTCCCCGGCCGAACTGCCGCTTCGCGCCTTCTCGCCCAATTTCGACAGCATCTACTGGCACTACGCCATAGAGCTGATTGAAAATGAAGTGCAGAACTACGGCAAAGGCGGAATTTTCAACCACGACCGCCGTCTGCAAGCCGGCGAACAGGCTGAGTTCACCTTTGAGGTACGCGATTTTTACGATGGAGCCGATGCACCCGACTGCATTTTCAAGGTAGAGGCCGGCGCAAAATCGCCAAACTCGGTAAGCTTAGACATAAACACCGTCGGGAAGATTGAAGTTACATCGACCAACACGAAGCTGACCATTCCTTCGAGCACTGCGCCCAACCGGTTATATATGCCTTCGTCGAACGGCATGGTACACTTCCGCCCGGGGACAGTCGAAGACAAGCGCCTCTCTTTCAGCATCACTCTGCCCGCTACATTCACGGGCTCATATTTCGCAGTCGACAAATCATGGCTGAAATATCCACAGAAACTCGTTTTCGACGGCAGAAATGACTTTTTCATCAATCTCAATGCCACCGAGAAAGGCCGAAACATAAAAGTCGAGGGAATCACACCCTACGACAGAATCTGGGATATAAGCGACCCTACCGATATAACAAATCTCGAACTCCACGCCACCGACGGCGGAGTGCTCGCTACGCCACTCTCAAACTCGACTCGCAGGCTTGTGGCATTCAGTCTCTCGGCCACACATCCTTCGGTGAATTTCGTAGGAATAGTCGAGCCTCAGTCGCTCCACAATCTATCAACGCCCGAAATGCTTGTCGTGTGCTCCGACATCTGCCGCGATAGCGCTGAGGAACTTGCCGAAATTCACCGCTCGCTGCAAGGCATGGACGTAAAGGTAGTCTCGCAGAACGAAGTATTCAACGAATATTCATCGGGCTCAAAACACCCTGGAGCCATACGCCGCTTCGCAAAAGATCTTTACGACCGCAATCCCGGACGTCTCCGCTACCTGCTTCTGTATGGCGCCGCCGACTACAGCCACACAAGTGGGCGTTCGGGCGATTTTCTCGTATGCTTTGAAAACGAATCTTACGACCAGTCGCGCGATGCCACAACCAACTACTGCTGTGACCAGTATTTCGGCATGCTCGGCAGCGATTTCAACATATCGACCGTTCACACAAAAGGACGCATGCTCATTTCCGTGGGACGAATACCTGCTCTCGCCCCTTATCAAGGAAAGACAGCCAACGAAAAGATAAGGCGACGTCTGGAGGCTCAAATTCCGGCACGCAAATATCTTCATTCATTATTCCTGAGCGACACAGGCAATGAGCACGCGCACCTCAGACTGGCGTCTGAGGTCGCCGCAACCCTCCTTGCCGCAAATTCGGCATTGACGGTAGTACGCGCCGACTCCGAATTATTTCCGTTGGGTTCGGGCAATGCCGACAAAGGCTGCAAAGCCCTGGTGGACAAAACACTGCGCAGCGGTGTGGGCTTCTTCAACTATTGCGGACACGGCGATGAAACGGCATTGTCGACTTTCCTTTACGACAAAAACAGCGCATCGTCGAAACAATACGGCGAATACCCCTTTGCCATGCTCGCCACATGCGACACATATCCGCTCGACCGGAGCTCAAATTCAATCACCGACCACATGATTTTCAATCCCGACGGCGGCATGATTGCCGCAATCTCTTCGTGCCGGTCAGTTTATCTCGACCTTAACGGCGTGCTCGCAAAATCTGTGGCCGACGCTTATGCCAATGCCTCTCCCCTCACCTGCACCGGCGACATTCTCAAAGAAGCACGAAGCGCGATGCTTGACAGCTACAACGGCACTATGCCAATCGACCTCGGACTGAATCTTATGTGCTATAACATGTGCGGCGACCCGGCCATTCCTTTGGGAGCGCCCGACTACGGCTTTGGCGAAATTTCGCTCAGCGGCAATGTCGCAGGCAGCTCAGAGATAAGTTTGCCTGCCCTCGACAATGTATCGCTACACGCAGCAGTTATCGGAAACGACGGAAAAATTCTATCATCGTTCAACGGCAGGGCAATTATTGATGTCTACGACACTCCGCAGATACGCAAAAATCTCAACGGCGCATACGACGATGTTGTATGCGACGACGCGATAGCCGCTACTTTCTCGGCTCCGGTGATAAACGGCATTGTCGACACATCGTTTGCAATACCCATGCCGCGAGGTGGCGAAGGCCTGCACCGTATAGTGCTCACAGCTATCGACAGCGATAGCCGCGAACAGGCCGCCGGAGTTGTGAAAGACATATCCATAAGCAAGAGCAACGGCGACTATGCTTCCGATATCGACACGGCAGCGCCGCTCATCGAGCAATTTTACATCGACAGCATCGGCTCCGACAATATAACGGCTCCCAACTTCACCATTGTGGCCGTGATACACGACTCAGGCACAGGCATAGCCCCCGACAATACCGGCATATCAAATGTATCGCAACTGCGAATCGACGGCAGAGTGCTTCAAAACGCAGCAGCAGGTCTGGAGCCGCAGGGCGACGGCAGTTATATTCTCCGGCATAGTGCAGGGCCGCTTCCGACAGGTCGCCATTCCACTACGTTCAAAGCAGTGAGCAACAGCGGCAAAAGCAGTTCGGCAACTATCGACTTCATTGTAGACTACGTGGCAAAAGGCTCACTCACAGCCGATGTCAGCGACCCCGTGCGCGAATCGGTAAATCTGAGCCTGACGACAGACATGGCCGAAATAACCGACTGCCGCATCACTGTCGAAGCCGCCGACGGTTCGGTCGTGTGCATACACAACGGAGCACCAGACTTCACATGGAATCTGACTGATAAAAACGGCAATCCCGTACCCGACGGACTCTACCGTGCGTGGGCGCTCTTCTCCACTCTCGAAGGAAAGGGACATACACCTGCTGTCGAACTAATGGTGGTGAAAAGCCGGCGTCAGTGAAATTAAAATCTGCCATACCACAATAAAGCGGCCTCTAAGAAGTTATACAGATAGGCTCTTTTTCAAAAAGTAACATGACAATGAAAATCACCTACCGCATAATCATACTTCTGCTGTGCCTCTGTGCCGGCATTGCCGCATCGGCGCAGAGCAAAAACGACTTCAACCCCGTAGAGACCGGAGTAACATCCCTCAGCATAGCTCCCGACGCACGCGGCGCTTCAATGGGCGACCTCGGTGCCGCCACCGAGCCCGACGCATACTCACAGTTCTGGAACCCGTCGAAATACGCGTTCGCCTACAGCCAGGCCGCAGTATCGCTGAGCTACACTCCGTGGCTCCGCAAACTTGTAAACGATATTTTCCTCGCCGACCTTTCGGGCTACTATAAAATCGGCGGCAACGACAATCAGGCCATATCGGCTTCGCTCCGCTATTTCTCTCTCGGCGAGGTGACAACATCGATCAACGGCGCCACCGACATTGCCGGACAGACTCTCAACCCATATGAAATGTCGTTCGACATCGGCTACTCGCGCAAACTGTCTGAAAAATTCTCTATGGGTGTAGTTTTCCGCTACATCTACTCTGCTCTGGGCTTTTCAGAATCATATGCCGGCAACCAAAACACAGGTGCCTCGGCATTCTCAGCCGACATCTCGGGTTACTACACCACCTATCCTATCATCGGACGCAACGAGTGCCAATGGTCGTGGGGATGGAACATATCGAACATCGGCTCCAAAGTGACGTATGACGGCGGCGACAACCCTGCATTTCTGCCCACAAACCTCAAACTCGGCACCACATTCACATTTCCACTCGCCGACTTCCATACACTCTCCCTTGGTCTCGACCTCAACAAACTGCTTGTGCCGACACGTCCGCGTCGCACCGACTTCGTCGACGGCATAGAAGGCGAGGAACAGTATATCGACAAGCTCCAAGACTGGAAAAACATGTCGTCGATTACCGGCATATTCAAATCGTTTAGCGACGCTCCCGGCGGTGCCAAAGAAGAACTCCGCGAAATAAACTGGTCGTTCGGAGCCGAATACAGCTACAACCAGCAGTTTTTCCTCCGCGCAGGATATTACTATGAAAACGCATTCAAAGGCAACCGTAAATATTTTTCAATGGGTGCCGGCTTCTCACTCAATGTAGTGCGACTTGATGCCTCCTATATGCTTGCCACCGCACAGTCGTCGCCTCTCGACCAGACTCTTCGCTTCTCGCTTACTTTCGACATGGACGGTCTGCGCGAAATCATTGGAAAACGACGCTGATGAAAAACTTCCCCGACATACGAACAGGCAACGGCTTCGATGTGCATCGCCTCACCGAAGGCCGGCGCTGCATAATCTGCGGTGTCGACATTCCGTTCGACCGCGGGCTGCTCGGTCATAGCGATGCCGACGTAGCCCTTCACGCCCTGAGCGATGCCCTGCTCGGAGCTGCCGCCCTCGGCGACATAGGAAAACACTTTCCCGACACCGACCCGCGCTGGGAAGGAGCCGATTCGCGCATGCTGCTCCGCGAAGTAGTGGCTATTCTCAAGCGAGCAGGTTTCGGTCCCGGAAATGCCGACATCACCATTATCGCGCAGGCACCAAAAATGCTGCCTCATATTCTGCAGATGCGCACTAATGTGGCCGAAGACCTCGGACTGCCGCTAGATCGGGTAAGCGTAAAAGCCACCACCACAGAGCGTCTCGGCTTCACAGGGCGTGCCGAAGGCATTGCCGCGCAGGCCTCAGTTCTTATTTTTGGCATTTAAGCTCACCTGACATAAAACCATGCTAAAAAAACTCATTTTTGCCGTATCACTGTTTGTTGCGGCCACTGCCTCGGCATATACCATCGTCGACGGAAGCCTCGAAAAGTCGGAAATATATCCCGGCACCATCCACACATACAGAATATCGGTTCCGCAAGGATACAACGGCGACGAGCTCTGCCTTTACGTCGGCCTTGACGGCATTCTTTGCGACGCCCCTGCCCGAATCGACTCTCTGGCAAGTTGCGGCGACATTCCGCAGATGACCGGCATCTACATACAGCCGGGCATTATTTACGGCAAAGACGGCTCGACTGTGCTGCGCTACAACCGCAGCAACGAGTTCGACGCCACCGACGCACGATTCGCACAATTTCTCGAGGAAGAACTAATTCCGGCAGCCCTCGCCACTGCACGCGAGGCCGGCTATGAGTTGAAAATAAAGAAAGGGGGAGAAAACGCTATGATATTCGGGCTCAGCAGCGGCGGCATAGCAGCCTTCTCTGCCGCCTGGCATCGCCCCGGACTCTTCAGTCGCGTGTTTGCCGGCTGCACCACCTTCGTGCCTATGCGCGGCGGAAACGACTTGCAGGCCATAGTACGCAAATCGGAGCCGAAACAACTCCGTATATTTCTTCAAGACGGTTACAGCGACTCATGGAACCCTCTTTTCGGCAGCTGGTTCGAATCCAACCAGCTCATGGGCTCGGCCCTCGAATTTGCAGGCTATGACTACAATTTCGACTGGGCCGACGGCGGCCACAGCGTGAAACGCGCTTCCGAAATTTTTTCGGATGTCATGAAATGGCTCTGGCGCGGCTACCCCACTCCGCTCGAAAAGCGCTCGACCGGAAATGAAACTATCTCCGAAATGACTTCGGGGGCCGGTGAATGGGTGAAATATCCTTATGAGCCTTTTGAGCCAAACTCCGCAGTTGCTGTATATCCCGACGGAACACTCAGAGCCATGCCCGACCGTGGCAACCAGTTGTCGCAGGAACTCATGGACAAAGACGGCTCAGGCTATGCCGCACAGCGCTTCTACTGGCTTCATGCGTATAACAACGATGGTCTTCTGAAGGGGGGAATGACTTTCGACGGCAAGGGCTATCTTTGGGTGATTACCGATGCCGGCATTCAAGTGTGCGACCAGAACGGACGCGTCCGAGCTATTCTCGACTTGCCTTTCGACCCTCGGAAAATTGCCACAAAAGAAAGTCGCCGCTCGCGCCGTTCCGCTCAGACTCCGACCCGCATGGAAGTGAACGACGGCGAAATTGTGATTTACACCCCTGAGGCCATATATCGCCGCAAGATGAATGTACGCGCGGCAACAGCCGGTGTAAGACCTAAATCAGAAGGTCAAGGCTGAGACCGCGCCACAAAAACCTCGCTAAATTCGGCCCGGAGCCGAAAGAATATGAAACGACAGCTCATAGAAAAGCTGGTGCTCGTTGCGCCTCGAACCCACACCCTTGCTCTGGGCGTCGAACTTGCGTATGGCCGATAATATCTCTATCAGCTGAAACGGATTATAGGTCGCCATTCCTTGCTTTATGCGCCGCAAGGCAAACTGATTGCGCAATTTGAGCGCATCGCTGATTGCCGCATCGGTGCGTTCGGGTACATAATATGCTATAAGAAGGTCGGCAAAGAAATTAAATACCGACGATGTAGCCAGCACCAGAGGCACAGCCTTGGGATTGCTGCGAAAATAAGCAAGGCAGCGGAATACCTTGGCGGCGTCGCGCGCAGCAAAGGCATCGACAAGCTCAAAGGTA
Source organism: Muribaculaceae bacterium (assembly GCA_003979155.1). Lineage (GTDB taxonomy): Bacteria > Bacteroidota > Bacteroidia > Bacteroidales > Muribaculaceae > CAG-873. Next base: position 1,924 of record RYWL01000043.1, on the reverse strand, counting down.
TTATACTCCTTGCTCACACCTATATTGCGCTCCACAACCTCGGGAGTCACAGACGCGTTAGGCGGCAGAATCGTGGCGAGCTTGTTGATTTCATTATATAGCTTGCTGAGGTCGTTGCCAATGAAGTCGCGCATCATCTCAAGGGCCTTTTGGTCGGCCGACAGCCCCTTCTGGCGAATATACGAGCCGATATATGCCGGAATATTGTAGTCCTGAATTTTTTTGGATTCGAACACCACTCCGTTGCCGGCCTTTATGGCATTCATGAGTTCTTTGCCTTTGGCCTGAGCGCCGCGACAGCATATCACAAGCAGAGTCGTCGGCACGGGCGCCGCAAGATAAGGCGCCAATTTTGCAAGCTTGTCGGCTCGGATTGCCTGCGCCTCCTTAAGAATCACCACCTGGCGCTCGGCCATCATAGGAATTCTGCGACAAAGGTCTATAACCTGCGTAGGCTCGGTCTCGGGCGCATATAACACATACTGGTTAAAAGCCTTCTCATCGTCGGAAAGAACATTCTCGAACTCTGCCGCAAGCGCGTCGGTAAAATAGCCCTCCTCGCCGTGAAGCAGATAGACGGGTGCGAACTCGCGTGCCTTGATTGCTTTCTTGATACCCTCGTATGTAGGTGCGGGAAGTGCCATATTGTTCCTTGTGACGTGATATTGAAAATTAATGTGTAAATTTACACATTATTTTCGGGAACTCAGCCCCCGAGTGTACAAATTTATATCTAAAATGGCTTTTCCTGTACTGAATCTGCCTCCTCTCGACGCAAAGCTGCGCCGCGACGAAGACTCGCTCCGCGACGGGCTCGAAATATACGACCGCCTGAGGCACAAATGGGTCGCACTCACTCCCGAGGAGTGGGTACGTCAGCATTTTGTGCAGTTCCTGATTTCTGAAAGGGAATTTCCCGAGGCTCTTATGGCAAACGAAGTTGCCCTCACACTCAACGGCACCGCAAGACGATGCGATACACTAATATATACGCGCACGCTGTCGCCGCTGTGTATTGTCGAATACAAACGTCCCGACGTGGCCATCACACCAAAGGTATTCGACCAGATTGCACGCTACAATATCGTTCTCACTGCGCCGTTTCTCATCGTAAGCAACGGACTGCGCCACTACTGCGCGCAATACACCGGCTCGGGCTACACCTTTCTGCACGACATTCCGTCGTTCGGTGCGATGCTCGGGCGCAGAATTCAGAACATATAAGCCACGCGCACTGCCCACTGGCGGTTGCGTGCCGAAATGTTCTCGAGCTGACTTGTTTTAATAATATAAGTCATGCCCCAGGTGTACTGAGCCGACACCTGCCAGCGACGCATAAGCTCAACACCGGCGCCACAGGTAAGACCGAGCTCACCGGTAGGAAAGTTGAATGCCTTAGGCGCTTCTGCATTGCCTTTGATTTTAGAGTGGCCCACACTCAGCGTGAAATCTGGACCACCGTAAACGAAGGGCGCAAGATAATCTTCAAATCCATTCATGCGTGTCCATTTGAAACGCAGATGGAAAGGTATGTCGATTGTGTGAATCCGAACGTAAGTGTTGTCATAGCCGTTACTGCTCCATATTTCACGTGTACCTATGTCGCACTTTGCTCCCATCATATTATAGATGAGACCAAAATCGAGGCCAAAACCGATGCCGGGAAACATGAGCTCACCCTGAATACCGGCCTGGGCGCCTACCATGTTGCTCACCGGAAATATATCCTGCTTGAATTTAAGGTCGGAATATGTGACACCAGCGATGGGTGCATATCTGAACTGTGCCGACAATGTGGGAGCTACCGCCACAAGTGCAACAATAAAAAGAAGCAGCGCAGAAAGACGTTTCATTATTTATATATACTTTTAATCATTTCTAATTCGAGTCACAAAGGTAAGTAAAAAATAGACAAAAAGACTGC
>RYWL01000042.1 GCA_003979155.1 Muribaculaceae bacterium | reverse complement strand
GAGGAGAATGAATAATTCCTAGCTCAAAGTTTTGCACTTCGATTTGGAATCTTCATTTCATGTAAAGAGTATAATTATTATGCAAAGTAGTTTTTCTGTAGATTTTCCAGCTGGTGAATTAAAAATCCGAAAGGAAAACAAGTAATCAAAAGAAGATTTTAAATCACCCGAATGAATAAAAAACCATTCGGAATGTTTTTTACAAAAGTATAACAGATAAGTTGAAAGAGTCTCGGCAAAATTGTTAAATAAAGTTATTGAATTGATTTGTACAATAGCCTATTATAATAGCTGACTTGTACTCAATGAAAGATAACTATTTCTGAGTATTGCACCCTCTATATAAAAGAAGTAACTTTGCACTGCCAAATACCGAGATATTCATTCGTTAATCGAGATTATGGAAAGATACACTCGCTCCAACAACATGCGTGAGCTGATACGCGACAATGCTCTTCTCTTGCCTGCAATCAGCAGATTTGACATTGCTTTTGGTTTCGGCGACAGCCCGCTGTCGGAGGTCTGCAACAAAAACAACGTCGATGTATCTACATTTCTTTGTGTATGCAATCTTCTCAGCGGATATCAATACAATATCGATGATATCTCGCTTACATCACTGATAGGTTATCTGAAGCGTGCCCACTCTTTTTTTCTTGATGTATCGATTCCGCGCATACGACGTAATCTCATAGAAGCCATACACTGCACCGACACAAACGAAGTGACTCTGCTGCTCGTAAAGTTCTTCGACAATTATGTCGAAGAGGTGAGAAAACACATGGAGTATGAAAACGAGGTGGTGTTCAGATATGTCGAAAGGCTTCTCGACAACAATCTCGACAGCCAGTTCGGAATAGACAAATTCTCGGGCAACCACAATCACATGGCAGCAAAGCTCAATGAGCTCAAAGATATTTTCATTTATCACTACAAGCCCAAAGAAAGCGCACGACTTAGCGCCGTGCTCTTCGACATAATAATGTGCGAACGCGACCTCATATCCCATTTCGAGGTTGAAAACAAGCTATTTATTCCGGCCGTAAAAAAAATCGAAAAGGCGCTCCGCCAGAGTGCGGAGAATGCGTCGGGGAAAATCACGTCCGACGATGCCGAGGCCGACGATGCATCGGAGACTCTTAGCACACGCGAAAAAGATGTTGTACGCGGTGTAGCTCTCGGAAAGTCGAATAAGGAGATTGCAGAGATGCTGTTCATATCGGTGCACACTGTCACCACGCACCGAAAGAATATAAGCGCAAAACTCGGCATTCACTCTCCGGCCGGCCTCACCATATACGCCATTCTCAACAATATAGTCGACATCAACGAAGTAACCCCGGCCTAACGGCGCAACCAGTAGAGACGCGTGCGCTCGTCCATCTTCTCTATGGCATAACGCAGTGTCGTGCGCGGCATGTCGCGGTAATGAGACTCGAGAAAATCGGTGAGCGTATCGATATCTTTTTTGCCCACCTCGCGAAGCATCCAGCCCACTGCTTTGTGAATCAGATCGTGGCTGTGACCGAGAAACTTTGCCGCGAGTCGCAGAGTGTCGTTGAACTGCCGCTCTTTTATCAGGCGCCATGTGGTGACTATACTTATGCGCTGCTTCCACAGACTCGTGTCCTCGGCAAGTTTATCGAGAATAGAGCGGTCAGGCATAGAACCGTCGGCCGAAGGCCAGAGAAGCCATTCACCTATAATCTTAGGGCATGTCAAATCCACCAAATCCCAGTTGTTGGCCTGCCTGGCGTGGCGCAGATAGAATGCCGCCACTTCGGCTCGTCGCTCGGCTCGGGCTGTCGGCGCCTCACGACGACCAGGCAACGCTGCTCTCATCTCCTCTACAAGCAGAAGAAAACCGGCCAGACGTACTTCGTGCCACGGCGAATAAAGCAGGTGCTCGAGTTCCGAAAATGGAACATCCCGACGCGCTTCCCTTACCACTATGCGTGTCTGCGGGCATTTCAATCCAAGAAAACGATCGCCTTCGCCGTAGTCGCCTTTGCCGGTTTTAAAAAAGCGCATAAGTTGCGCTGCCTGCCGCTCGTCGCGCATCGACTCAAGAGCGGCCTGTATTTCAGTGGCTGTTGTCATACTCAGTTATCTATATGCCATGAGGTGTGAAAACAAACGCGGTTTGCCGCAAGTCTCCAGAAGAGAAACTTCGACAAACCGCGATGTTATATCAATGAAAAATCAGAGCGGTTTGTACTGCACAAAGGCCTCGATGGCCTCATATGATGCAAGACCGAGATTCTGATATAGTTGCGCTGTGGCACGGTTGCGCTCCTCGGCACGCTGCCAGAAGAGACGGTCGTCGTCGCCAAGGAACGGAGCATTCTCCATCTGGCTCTGGTGCTTGAGAATCGAGTTACGCTTGAATCGCAGTTCTTCGGGGCTAATCGGCACAGCCATTTCGATGTGGTCGATTTCCCACTCGGCCCATGCTCCGCGATACATCCATATGCGACAGTCGGCGAGCCACTCCTCATCTTTGAGTTCGTCGATAGCAGCGAGCACAGCGTCGGTGCACACCTTGTGAGTGCCATGGGGGTCGGCGAGGTCGCCGGCCACAAATATCTCGTGAGGCTTCACATCTCGCAGGAGTTTGATGATGATATCCACATCGCGCTGCTCGAGCTCGCCTTTCTTTATGGTGCCGGTCTCGTAGAAGGGCAGACGCAGGAAGTGGATGTGACCGGGTTTCACACCAATGTAATTACATGCTATGGTTGCTTCGGCCTGGCGAATCATTGTCTTGATTTCGCGTATGTCGTGGCTGTCGACATCGCCCGTTTTCTTGTTGTGCACAAAGCCGCTTACTTCATTTGAGAGGCGTTTGTAGTTTTCATTGTCAAAACCGAAAATCGGGGCAATCTTGTCCATCATCAGGAAGTAGCGCATCATGTCTTCGTCGCCTACGGCGATGTTTCCGGAAGTCTCGTAGGCTACATGCACGTCGTGATGCTGGTCGACAAGGCGCTTGAGCGTTCCGCCCATCGAAATTACGTCGTCGTCGGGATGGGGTGAGAACACAATGACGCGTTTGGGATATGGATGAGCTCGCTCGGGACGATAGGTGTCGTCGGCATTAGGCTTGCCACCCGGCCAGCCGGTGATGGTGTGCTGGAGGTCGTTGAAAATTTTGATGTTTACGTTATATGCCGAGCCGTAGAGCGCAAGCAGCTCGCCAAGCCCCCAGTCGTTATAGTCTTTGTCGGTGAGTTTGAGAATAGGCTTCTGCGTCATTTCGCACAGCCACACAATGGCACGGCGTATGAGCTTGTCGTTCCAGTCGCACGAAGTCACCTTCCACGGCTTTGATATACGTGTGAGGTTTTCAGCACCGGCAAGGTCGGTGACAACCTTCACATGGGGGTGTCCCTGCAGCAGCGAAGCCGGCACGGCCGGAGTAGCGTGCTCATCGACTGTGCGGAAGATAATGTCGGAGCTGTTTTCGCCCCATGCCATGGTGAGCAGACGGCGGGCCGACACGAGATTGGCCATGCCGAGAGTAATGGCCGTGGTGGGCACATCGTCGCATTTGAATTCCTTACTTATGCGGTGACGTGTCTCATTGCCAAGCAGCACAAGGCGGCAATAGCTCGACGCCTGACTACCCGGCTCGTTGAAAGCAATAGTGCCATTCGGCGCTATTTCGCAAAGGGCGACATCGATACCGCCTTCGTCTGCAATAGACTGCTCGTACTCCTGGCAGTAGTCGTACATTGTCTCCTTTGTGATTGCCGGATTTATTGTACGCACGTTTTCGGGTCGTATGTCGATATGCTTTAGGAAAACGTCTTCCATTCGGGCCATGGTCGACGGGCCGCCGGGATGGAGGGGGAAGAACTCCGATATATTGAATATGATTACATTGGAGAAGTTCACCCTGCCTTCTTTATACATTTTTATAAGCTGGGCATACACAGGATGTGTGCTAATGCCCGAACCGAGAGCGAGAACACACTTGCCCTTCATATCGACGTAGCGCTTTATGTAGCGGGCTATCTCATTGGCAAGGAATGTAGCGCCCTCGTGTACATTCTCGAAAATGCGTGTATTGATTTTCTCTTCGCGGCGAAGTGCTGCAGCTTCTATTTCCGAATCGGGATTATAGTAGCGCTTGGGTATTCTGTCCAGTTTTATCTGGCTACTTAAGTCTTTTCTCATTGGAGGGAATAGTCGTTTTCTATGGTGATTATTTTTATGTTTGTTTTAGAATTGGGTAAATAAACTGTTGAATTTGCTAAACACAAAATTATATATTATTTTTGTGAAGTGTATGCGAACAAAGGAAAATTTTGCGCAAATAATCCTAAAAAGATGTATACATTTCTTAATTTTCAAAATTTCACATCCTACGACGGTTTCGACAGGCCGGCCCGGCCGTTCATCCGTTATTTAAAACGATTTCAAATAGTGAAAGGTCTTTTTTAATACGCAATTCTGTAAGGCTCGGCAACTTCACTCTTTTTAGCGTCCAAAAGAAAACTGCGGTAAATTTCGGCTGTAATAATACGCATTGCAAAGATTATCAATCTATTGCCACCTTCTATTTAAAGCATTTATTTCAACACCGACAGTAAAAACTGCTAAACTACTGATTATTTATCACTTGCAGACTTTTTCTAAATTGCAAATAAAAATGTGTTTGTTTATTTAAATTTTTTGTCGGAATTTTGTAACCGCAAAACAAGTCCTTTCTGCTCTTCCCGATGACAAACGACTATAAAGAACTTTGGGCACAGTGCTGTCAATATATAAAAGACAACATTAGCCCCGCACAATACGCGACATGGTTCCGCGACATCGAAGTACAAAGCTACGATGTCGCAGGCGAGCGTCGCAGACTTGTGCTTAAGGTTCAGTCTTCGTTTTTCGTCGACCAACTCGAAGAGCGCTTTCAGGGCGTACTCCGTTCGGGTGTCCGCAAAACATTCGGCGAGGGCGTACAGATTGTATATTGCTTCCGGCAGGTACAGAGCGACCCGTCGACTGTAATCGAGCAGAAAAGCGCCCTCCCCTCGCCCACGATTCTCGCGCAAGCAAAGGCACAACCGGCCAACCCGTTCAAGGAGACCGGCAGCGACGACTTCGACCCGCAGCTCAACCCTCGATACACTTTCGAGAACTACTGCGAGAGCCCGAGCAACAAAATTGCCCGCTCTATAGGCGAAGCCATTGCCAACGACCCCACTATAAAGACATTCAATCCACTCTTTGTCTTCGGTCCCGCCGGTGTGGGCAAAACACATCTCATTCAGGCCATCGGCATTCGTGTCAAAGAGCGCAATCCGCGTGCACGCGTACTTTATGTTACCGCACGCCTCTTCCAAAGCCAGTATACCGCTGCAGCTGCCCGCAACATCAACAGCTTCTTCCACTTCTATCAGAGCATCGACACTCTGATTATAGATGATATCCAGGACCTGCAGAACATGTCGGGCACACAGAACACATTCTTCCACATATTCAATCATCTCCGCCAGCACGACCGTCAGATAATAATGTCGAGCGACCGCGCTCCCGCCGAAATGGAAGGATTCGAAGAACGTCTGCTGAGCCGTTTCAAATGGGGCATGCAGGTAGAGCTCGAACGTCCCGACATAGAGCTTCGCCGCGACGTGCTCAAGCTCAAAGCCGAGCAGGATGGCATAGCAATTCCCGGTGATGTCGCCGAATTCATAGCCTCGAACGTGACAAGCAGCGTTCGCGAAATCGAAGGCGTAATGGTTTCGCTGATGGCTCACGCCACAGTGCTCAACCGCGACATATCTGTAGACCTCGCACGCCGCGTGATTGCCAACGCTGTAAAAATAAACAGCCGTCAGGTAAACTTCGAGATGATTACCGAAGCCGTAGCCGAGCACTACAACCTTCCGGCAGATCTGCTCTTCACCAAAGTACGCAAGCGCGAAGTGAGCGATGCCCGTCAGGTGGTGATGTATCTTGCAAAAAAACTGGCAAAAATGCCGCTCACAACTATTGGTCTCAAACTCGACCGCACACATGCCACAGTGATTCACGCATGCAATAATATCGAAAATCGACTCGCCACCGAGAAGAAGCTCGGCTCCGATATCGATGCCATCGAAGCAACAATTGCATCGCGTTAAAATTACTTAATTTCCACTTCATACATACACTTTTAAGGTTCATTCCGTAGATATTTTCGCCCCTGCGAATTTTTACGGAAATTTTTCTTTAAATAGGTTTGACAGTGCGCAAATAATGCTTACTTTTGCAAAAAATAAGCATCCTATGAGAAAATCAACAATCAGCCATACTGCCCGAATTATAGCAATAAATAACCGAACTGCCAAAGTACGCCTCGAGCACAATGTCGATAACTCGGAGTGTGTGTCATGCGCGTTGTCGGCTTCGTGCAATCCCGTTCGTATGCATGGAGGTACAATTGAAGCAAATATATCCGACGGACTTGCAGGCGACGACCTCATAGGCTGCCGCGTCGAGATTGAAACGCCATGCACCATAAGAGTGAAGGCCACCGTGCAGTTGCTTGTGATGCCTCTTGTTGTTTTTCTTGCTGTTGCAGTGACAATGCATGTGTTGCACGTTGAAGACGGGCTTTCGTCTTTGGCTGCGATTGTTGCGGCAGCTCTTTGCTACGCCATCGTAAACCGTTTTCTCGGAGGTAACCGCCCGAAATGGAAAATTGTAAAAATATGGAGATAGTATAAGCTCCACTTCAAGACGCAATTGTTGTCTCATAATCTATGAACCTTATAATTTGTTCAGTATTAGTTCTCGGTATCATTGGCTTCGCAGGAGCTCTCATGCTCTATGCGACTGCACGCAGATTTCATGTTGATGAAGACCCGCGGATTGACCGCATTGCATCGGTGCTGCCGGGAGCCAATTGCGGCGGATGCGGACTCAAAGGTTGCCGCGACTTCGCCACGCGCTGTGTGGAGCAAGGGTCGCTCAAAGGACTGCACTGTCCGGTATCCTCGGCGGAGAACACATCAGCCATAGCATCGATTCTCGGTGTGACTGCCGAGACTGCCGTGCGGCGCATCGCCGTGCTACACTGCAACGGCTCGTGTCAGGCACGTCCGGAAACATACGTCTACGACGGAGCCCTGACATGCGCCATAATGGATGCAACCGGCGTAGGCACCCGTGGATGTTCATACGGATGCCTCGGCTGCGGCGACTGCGTGGCAGTGTGCAAATTCGGAGCTATTTCAATCGACCCTGCGACAAAGCTCCCTGTTGTCGACACCGACAAATGCACTGCTTGTGGCGCATGCGTAAACGAATGTCCTCGGCACATAATTGAACTCCGTCCGTCCGGACGCCTCGACCGCCGCGTTTGGGTGGCCTGCTCTAACCGCGAACGTGGAGCCGTGGCCCGTAAGACTTGCAAAGCGGCATGCATAGGCTGCTCGAAGTGCGTGAAGACATGCCCCTTCGGTGCGGTCGAAGTAAACCACAACCTTTCGTACATAAATCCAGACCTGTGCAAGACATGCGGAAAATGCGTCGCTTCTTGTCCTACAGGAGCTATTCTCACGTCTTTTACAATACCTGCCAAAACCGCCACAGAATCATGAAGCATACTTTCAAAAAGGGCGGTATACATCCGGGCAGCTTCAAAACCGCCTCGCCCGACATAGAACTGCTGCCACTACCGATGACGGCCACCGTACTTCTGTCGCAACATATAGGCCGTCCGGCCAATCCTACAGTTCAAAAGGGCGACAAAGTATGTCGGGGAATGGTAATCGCCGAAAACTCGGCATATATCTCGGCATCTGTCCACGCGCCAATTTCAGGCACTGTCGCATCAATTGACGATGTAGTGCTGCCAAATGGCAAAAACGGCCGTGCCATAATTATAAAAGCAGCCCCTGAGGAACACGAAGCCGACACTGCGGCACGCAACAGTTATTGGAGCGACACTATACCGGCGGTATTGTCGAGAGATTTGTCTGAATCTCTTACAGCCGACGAAATACGCACACGCATCGAAAGGGCCGGTATTGTTGGTCTCGGAGGCGCCACTTTTCCGTCCCACGTGAAAATCGACCTGAAACCGACTCAGAAAGTCGATACCCTTATTATCAACGGATGCGAATGCGAACCTTATCTTAGGTGCGACGACGCTATTATGCGCTCATGTCCGGGCTATATCGCCGAAGGCATCGAGCTGATAATGAAAGCCGCCTCAATTAGCCGTGCTGTCGTTGCCGTCGAAGACAACAAGCCTCAGGCAATCGAAGCCATGAGGGGCGCACTCGACAGCATGCACAATATATCGGTGATGTCCCTTAAGACAAAATATCCGCAGGGAGGCGAAAAGCAGCTCATTGAGGCCGTCACCGACCGTCGCGTTGCATCGGGTGCTTTGCCAGTATCGACCGGAGTAATCGTGCAAAACGTTGCTACGGCATTTGCCGTATGGCAGGCAGTGGCTACCGGCCAGCCGCTGATTGAACGGGTTGTGACCATTACCGGCGACATTCCGGCCGAACAACGCCGCAACTACATTGCGGCTATAGGCACACCACTATCCGACTTTCCGTTCTCTCTTCCCGACGAGGCCCGCGCTATAGTAGGCGGCCCGATGATGGGCAAAACTGCCGTTTGTCTCGACGCCCCCATTACCAAAGGCACATCAGGACTTACAGTGCTCTCCGGCAAGGGTCGCCGGCCCGTACAGCCCTGCATACGCTGCGGAGCCTGCTCGGATGTCTGCCCCATGGGGCTCGACCCCTATCTGCTGGCTACCTATGGCCGGCTGCGAATGTTCGACGAAGCAGCCAAGGCCGATGTGGCAGATTGCATAGAGTGCGGCTCATGCAGCTGGTCGTGCCCCTCGTCGCGACCGATTCTCGATTTCATAAGAGTAGCAAAACAACGTTCACGCAAATGACACAGATAATATTCTCGCCCTCGCCTCACATACACACCGCACGCACCACCGGCGGCATTATGCGTCATGTGCTCGTGGCTCTCGCTCCGGCCGTGATATGCGCTCTGTGGTTTTTCGGCATCGACGCGCTGTGGGTACTCGTCACTTCCGTTATATCGTGCATCGCCACCGAATGGCTTATAACCCGATTTATGCTGCGCCGTGCGGCCTCGCTCAGCGACTGCTCTGCCATTCTCACCGGAGTACTGCTCGCACTCACGCTGCCTTCATCGCTGCCGCTGTGGATGGTTGCCGCCGGCGGTATCATTGCCATCGGCATTGCAAAAATGGCTTTTGGCGGCCTCGGATGCAATATTTTCAATCCGGCGCTTGTAGGCCGAGTCTTTCTTCTCATATCTTTTCCTGTAGCAATGACTACATGGCCGCTCCCCATTGGCCGCTTCGCCACTGCCGATGGAACTACCGGAGCGACAATACTCTCGCAACTGAAAACCGGCATCGCCAACAGCTGCGCCCTCGACTTGCCGGCCATGTTCGCCGGCGATATGGGAGGCTCTATAGGTGAAGTCAGCACCGGAGCGCTCCTTCTGGGCTTTGTGTATCTGCTGGTATTAAAAATAATCAAATGGCATATACCTGTGTCGATAGTCGCAGGACTAGTACTTGTAGACCTTATGGCCGGATTCCCGCCACTTCCCGACATACTGAGCGGAGGTTTGCTTTTAGGCGCGGTATTCATGGCCACTGACTATGTGACCTCTCCCATGACAAACCGAGGCATGCTTCTCTACGGCCTGATGATTGGCATTATCACCGCCGTCATACGCCGGTGGGGCTCATATCCAGAAGGAATATCATTTGCCATATTGATAATGAACGGAGCCACGCCTCTCATCAACCGATATATGCACAACACACGCTTTTCCGGGCGAAGAAAGGAGGCCACGGCATGAAATCGAGCCTCAGAAACATGATTCTTTCGCTCACAGGACTCACTGTGGCTATCGGAGCGGCATTGGCTGTAGTGAACGAAGCCACGGCCGATGCAATCAAAGAGACAGCACGACGCTCGCGCATCGAAGCAATGGAAGCCATACTTCCGAATTTCGACAACGATATCATAGCCACTCAGGAGCTGTCGGAAGGGCTTCCGCTCTACCGGGCGAGCTTCGGAGGCGAGCCTGTGGGCATAGCCATTGAAACATACAGCGACAACGGATTCAGCGGACACATATCAATAATCGCAGGCTTCGACAACAACGGAAAAATCACCGGCTACCGCGTGCTCGGACATCAGGAAACTCCAGGCCTCGGCGCAAAGATGGGCGAATGGTTTGCCACAGAGCCTCACTCGGTGATAGGTTCGGCGACATCTCTGTCGGTGAAGAACGATGGAGGCACAATCGATGCCATCACAGGAGCGACAATCACCTCACGCGCTTTTCTCGATGCCATAAACAATGCCCGACAGGCTTTAGAATCCTATAAGAAATGAAATCTCTCAAAGTAATAATCGACGGGATATTCAGGCGCAATCCTACTTTTGTGCTCGTTTTGGGTCTTTGCCCTACTCTGGGCACCACATCATCGGCGATTACCGGCATGTCGATGGGCCTGGCCACACTTATAGTGCTAATGTGCTCCAACTTCACCGTTTCGGCTCTAAAAAGTATTATCCCCGACAAAGTGCGTATACCGGCATTCATTCTACTCATAGCATCGTTTGTTACCATAGTGCAGATGATAATGCAGGCGTGGCTGCCGGCCCTGAACGAATCACTGGGTATTTTCATACCGCTCATAGTAGTAAACTGCATACTGCTGGGACGCGCCGAAGCATTCGCCTCGAAAAACAATCCGTGGCTGTCGGTATGCGACGGCCTCGGAATCGGCCTGGGCTTTACTCTCGCTCTCACCATCATAGGCAGCGTGCGCGAGATTCTCGGCACCGGCGCAGTGTTCGGCATACAGCTCTACAGCGCCGACTTCGGTGCTTTGCTCTTTGTGCTCGCGCCGGGAGCATTCATTGTTCTCGGCCTGCTAATAGCCGTATTCAACCGTCTAAAAGAAGGAAGATAAACATATGCTCACCTATATCGCAATAATATTCAGCGCAATACTGGTCAACAACATCGTATTCGCCCAGTTTCTCGGCATCTGTCCTTTCATAGGCGTTTCGAAAAACATCGATTCGGCTTTCGGCATGAGTATGGCAGTGGCCTTTGTAATGGCAATGGCCACGGCGGTCACATGGCTTCTGCAGCACTATGTGCTCGAGCCGTTTGGAATAGTGTATCTGCAGACTATCGCCTTCATTCTCGTCATAGCGATTCTTGTGCAGATGCTCGAAATAATAATGAAGAAGAGTGCTCCGGGCCTTTATGTGGCTCTCGGCGTATATCTTCCATTGATAACCACAAACTGCGCCGTGCTCGGCACAGCCATCATCGCAGCCAACAAAAACTTCGATTTTCTCTACTCGATAGTCTATGCAGTGTCGACAGCCCTCGGCTTCGGTCTTGCCATAGTGCTGTTTGCCGCCATACGCTCACAGCTCGAACTCGCCGATGTGCCACGTTCGATGCGTGGAGTGCCCATTGCCTTAATCGTTGCCGGAATCCTTGCCATGGCGTTTATGGGATTCTCAGGTATTAAAATAGCATAACCAGATAATAATTATGTTGAAATTCATATCGTGGAATGTAAACGGCCTCCGTGCCGTGGTTTCAAAAGGTTTTAAAGAAATATTAGCATCGCTCGACGCCGATTTTTTCTGTCTGCAGGAAATAAAACTGCAAGAAGGGCAGCTCGACCTTCAGTTAGAAGGCTACGAGGCATATTACAACTATGCCGAGCGCAAAGGCTACTCGGGCACGGCGGTCTTCACCCGTAGGCATCCGCTGAGCGTGAGCCGTGGCATAGATATCGAGCGCCACGACAAAGAAGGCCGTGTGCTCACGCTCGAATTCGACGATTTCTACCTCGTAAACGTATACACACCCAACTCCCAGGCCGAGCTGACACGTCTCGAATACCGTATGGACTGGGAAAACGACTTCCGCAAATATCTCAACGGGCTCGACTCAAAAAAGCCGGTCATTGTGTGCGGCGACCTGAACTGCGCACATGAGGAAATAGACCTTGCAAATCCGAAGACAAACCGTAAGAGCGCAGGCTTCACCGACCAGGAACGCCAATGCATGACCACGCTGCTCGACAGCGGATTCATCGACACTTTCCGCTTTCTTTACCCCGAGCGCCGCGATGCATACAGCTGGTGGAGCTACCGCGCAGCTGCACGACAACGAAATATCGGCTGGCGTATCGATTACTTCCTTATCAGCAACCGGCTCGCCGACAGGTTGATAAATGCAGAAATTCACCCCGACATCACTGGTTCCGACCACTGCCCTGTAAGCATCGAACTGCAATAAACGAAACCAATGAACAGAAAAAAACGCACTCTGCAAGTTGTTCTGTAGCGGCGTATGGCCGTCTGACTTGCGAGTGCGTTTTTTGTTTGCGCATATGAATGCGCGACTAATACTAAAACTCTGACTTTTTTTCTTACTATTGCAATTTCTTCAACACTTTGCGACCATTGACAATATAGATGCCAGCAGGCAAGTCTGAAAGCGCCTCAGAGGCCTCCACACTTGTTTTTACTGCTATTCCCTGAAGATTGTATACAGTCATAGCGGCGTTGTCGAACCCCTCAGATACTGTGAGCCTGTCGGCTCCCGACTGCGAGGCGTCGACATCGAGCACCCATGCTTTCAGTTCTTTTACTTCGGTGGCCGAAGTCGCAAATACTTCCGCTCCATCGGCATCGGCGTCTGTCGGGAAAACTCTGATAGAGCTTGCCCAACGGTCGTTTATAAAGATGTCGATAATTGAATGGTCGACAAAAATATTCATTTTCAATTCGCTGCCTTTAGCCGGACGCTGAGGCAATGGACAGCGGTATACGCCGTCGTACACGCCATTGTCATTCTGCAGTCGGGGCAGATTGCTGAAATCGGCTATGATTTCACCCGAAGCTGGGTTATAGCTGATTACTGCCGCATCGCTGCCGTTGCTGAATATATTGAAACCGAAAGCATTGTCGCCAACTTCAAAAGAGCCCTGCAGCTCGAGCGCTCGGCCTTTCACATCGCCAAGCCCGAGGTTTCCTTCGAGCGAAAAAGCCGCACGGGCATAAGACACATCGCTACGCAGACCGGTAAGCCCCTCGTAGGGACGCTGTATAAGAGTGCCGTCGTCGGCCAAAGTCCACTCTCTCGGCAGAGAATAGCAATGAGCCCAGCCAAGATTCCAGTTGGACATCGCCGACAGTTTGTCGGGCACAATCCCGAGGGCAATGGTTTTGCCTTCGTGCCTGCATACCGTGGGCGAGAGCAGGCCGAATCCTTCGCGCGAATTCATTTCCAGCAGTTTAGGCTCAGCAGAATCTGCATCGGGAACAAATTGCCCGTCGGCCGATATGCTGCCGGTCCAATATAGCGTGCGCACCCCCTGGGATGTGCCAAGCGGTGTGGCGGTGAAAAGCCAGCGGCCATCGGGCATTAGGGTAATATTGGGCATCTCCCAGAATGAACCGTCGCGCGACGCAGAAGTGCCGGTAAAGAACAGGTTGCCGTCGTTCGACCAACGGCCTGTTGTCGGATTGTATTTATGAAGCGTGGTCGTCCCTACTCCGCCCTTCGACGAACCCACGATAATGTAGGCGTTGTCGCCGTTGCGGAAGAAATAGGGGTCTCTGAAATCGTCGGACAGACCCGACGGACGGCCGTTGATTATAGGATTTGAAGCAGATTTGCTCCATATCTCAAGGCTTTCATCGTCGGGAACGGCCTGTGCGATTGTCGCTTTTACATAATCGACCGCGGTATAAAGTATATTGGGTTTTCCGTCGGTAATCTCATCATCGGAAAAAACACAGCCGCTCCAGCAGCCCTTTATATCGTATGACTCGCCCGGAGCAATGGCAATACGCTCCTCGCGCCAGTCATAAAGATTCTCGCTTGAGATGTGTCCCCAGTGCAGACGCGCCATATAGGGGCCGTCGGCATTTTTTTGAAAGAAGAGATGATAGCGGCCGTCGGCATAGTACATGCCATGGCACTCATTTGTCCAACCGGCCGCAGGCATGCCGTGGAAGCGCGGACGCAGTATCTCATTGGCAAAGCATGAGGAAGGGATGTTCAGGTCGGGGTCGTTTTCGGGCTTTTCCGCATTGATTTGTGTGAGATCCAGAGCCTCGTTCCAAATCGAGATATCATCAATCAGTCCGTTGAACGACATCAGTTCGAAAGGTCCCGACTTACGCGATTCGCGGCCTTGTCCCATATAAAAATCACATGCGGCAAACGACAGTGTGCCGTTTGCCTTGCCCGAGCCGACTTCAACTCCGTTATTGAACAGCTTAACCGAACGCTCGGCAGTATTGACCACAGCTACAAGATGATTCCAGCTGTAGACCGGCAGGGGGCTGTCGACATCAATCTGAACAGGCCAGCCCGACACATATGTTCGGAAAGAATACTTGCCGTCGAAACCGACAAAAAATCCGAAGCCCGATTTGTTTTCCGCATCAAGACAACTCGCAATAGCAGTCTTCTCGCTTGTGTTGGTGTCTATCTGTATAATCGGATAGCATGGCAAGGCCACCCACATCGACACAGTCATAGCCGTGGGATTGCTGCCAAATATGTTGCCGAGCGAGGCGTTGACCCTCGATGTATAGCCATCGAATACCAGAGCCTGGCCAACAGCTCCATTCACATTTTCGGGAGCAAAATTTCCTTCGACTGCAAACTTGTCTCCGCTTACACTCTCTTTGATATATCCGTTGTCGAGACTCATGTCGAAATGAGCCACAAGTTCGGCATGTGTGGCTGTCGCGGCCGACAGCACGCCGGCAAGCGTCAATAA
>RYWL01000041.1:610-15223 GCA_003979155.1 Muribaculaceae bacterium | reverse complement strand
CGACAAAGCTGAAGCATCGGCAATTTCAAATCCGAATGTACGGTTGATAGGCGACATTCAGCATCGATGCCTCGGCAGCTGATGCTTTCAAACAATATATAATAGAAGAGTTCGTGCCTCGTGCCGAAAAAGCGGGTATGTACAATATACTCCTCACAGGAGTCCGCGACCGTGAGACACAGCCGGCACTTGCGCCGTCGCGTACTTTCGCACTGCAGTTCAGGGCTCCCTCACAGCAAGTGTATGACGAGTTTGCTGCCCACACGCTTCCGCTGGTGACTCGTTATATCAAGCGTAAATGGGCCGGAAAAATTGCGATGTTCGATACTGTGCTCGATGTAGTCCATGACCATAACAAGACAGCCGCAAATGATTGAGCAGTCTGTAAAAAAAGCCGACCGAATAATTTTAGGCATCGACCCCGGCACGATAATCATGGGCTACGGCATACTTGGCGTATACGATAAAAAACCGGGCATGATAGCCATGGGCTTGATAGAACTGTCGAAAATCGGAGACCACTATATGCGTCTGGCTCGTATCTACGAGCGCGTGAAAATGCTTGTGGAACAATATTGCCCCGACGAAGTGGCTATTGAAGCGCCATTCTTCGGCAAAAACGTGCAGTCTATGCTCAAGCTCGGTCGAGCACAAGGCGTGGCCATGGCTGCGGCACTCTCGCATCAGGTGCCTATCTGTGAATATGAACCTCGAAAAATTAAACAGGCAATAACCGGAAACGGAGCCGCTTCGAAAGAACAAGTATGCGAAATGCTCATACGCATACTGTCGATTTCTCGCGAAAATATTCTTCCGAAACTGGATGCCACTGATGCGCTTGCTGCCGCTCTATGCCATTTTTACGAGTTGGGCAAGCCTTCAGTGCCAAAGGCTTCGTCGTGGAAAGATTTTATAGCGAAAAACCCCGGCAAGGTAAAAGGCCTGTAACCCGATAAACGCAAAAACAATGGATCCTGAAAAAGAACGTATAGAATATCTCCGACGCGAACTTCACCGGCATAATTACAACTATTATGTGGCAAATTCGCCCGAAATAGGCGACAAGGAGTTCGACATGCTCATGAAAGAGCTGGAAGCACTAGAAGCTGAACACCCCGAAATGTACGACCCGAATTCGCCCACGCAGCGTGTCGGCTCCGACCTTTCGACCGGTTTTGAGCAGGTGCGTCACATTTATCCGATGTTGTCGCTTGCCAATACTTATTCAATCGATGATGTCGAAGCGTGGTTCAAACGCGTCGACGAAGCCCTCTCGGGACAGGATGTGACAATAGTCGGCGAGATGAAATTCGACGGCTCCGGAATATCTCTTATTTACGAGCATGGCAAACTTGTCAGAGCAGTTACCCGCGGCGATGGTGAGGTGGGTGATGTCGTTACAGACAATATACGCACAATAAAAAGTATTCCGCTTCAGCTTCAGGGTAGCGGCTGGCCCGATTTTTTTGAAATACGTGGTGAAGTGCTGCTGCCATGGGCCGCTTTCGACCGACTCAACGCAGAGCGTGCCGAGGCCGGCGAGCCCTTGTTTGCCAATCCGCGAAATGCGGCTGCCGGCACGATGAAACTTCTCAATCCTGCCGAAGTGGCGCATCGCGGACTCGATGCGTATCTCTACTACTTGCTCGGCGATAACCTGCCGTACGACAATCATTACGATAATATGATGGCAGCCCGTTCGTGGGGTTTCAAAGTGAGCGATGCCATGACTTGTCTCCATTCAATCGACGAAGTCGACAAATATATAAACTATTGGGACAAAGCCCGCAAAACTTTGCCGGTGGCGACCGACGGCCTTGTGTTCAAAGTAAACTCTCTTCGACAGCAGCTTAATCTCGGGTTCACGGCCAAGTCTCCCCGATGGGCGGTAGCGTATAAATTCGCGGCCGAACGCGCGCTTACCCGTCTGCGGTTCGTGTCTTTCGATGTCGGCCGCATGGGCATCATCACTCCTGTTGCCAATCTCGAGCCTGTGCTGTTGTCGGGTACTGTTGTAAAAAGAGCATCGATGCACAACGAGGATATAATGCGCACTCTCGATATACACGAGGACGATATGCTTTATGTGGAGAAAGGCGGCGAAATCATACCCAAAATTACCGGTGTGGAGATTTCGGAGCGCACTCCCGGCGCGCCTCCGGTGTCGTTTGTAAGCCATTGTCCGGCTTGCGGCGCCCGTCTTGTGAGAGTTGAAGGCGAAGCTGCGTGGGTCTGCCCGAATAAAGAAGGCTGTGTGCCACAGATAGTAGGGCGCATCGAGCACTTCGTAGGCCGTCATATGATGAATATCGACGGTATCGGTGAGGAGACCGCTGCTGCGCTTTTTGCCCACGGTTTTATACGCAATGTCGCCGATCTCTACGACCTTACAGCTATGCAGCTTATGACAATCGAAGGATTTGGCGCCAAAAGTGCCGAGCGTGTGATTGCCGGCATTGAGGCAAGCAAAGAAGTTCCCTTTGAGCGTGTAGTATTTGCCCTGTCAATTCCCTTTGTAGGGGAGACCACGGCACGCAAGGTGGCAAGAGCTGCCAAAAACATCGACACACTGATGTCGATGCCTACCGAACAGCTTGAGGCCATAGAAGACGTAGGCAGCCGTATTGCCGCCTCGATAGCTAATTTCTTTGCAGATGAGCAAAACAAGCGTATGGTAGAGCGACTGCGTGTCGCCGGACTTAAAATGGAGGTTGCCGTAGCTTCCGAGAGCCAGCCGCTCTCTGACACACTCGCAGGGAAAACATTTGTTATCAGTGGTGTTTTTGCAAAGCACAGCAGAGAAGAGTATAAAAGCCTTATTGAGCGCCACGGCGGTAAAAATTCCGGTTCTATTTCGAAGAAGACCGACTACGTGCTTGCCGGTGAAAATATGGGGCCTGCAAAACTAGAAAAAGCAAACAAACTCGGAATTCCCGTAATAAGCGAGGATGATTTTCTGCGCATGACCGGCGAATAATATTGTTTATATGTAGCATCCCGAGAAAAATTAGTAACTTTGCATGAATATTTGACATCAATTATTATGCCTGAACAGAAAAAAGAAATAGTTCTCAGTGGCATCCGCGCCACTGGAAACCTCCACCTCGGCAACTACTATGGCGCTTTGCGCAAATTTGTTGCCGTTCAGAATGACTACGACTGCAACTTTTTCATAGCCGACCTTCACGCCCTCACAACAAACCCCAATCCTGATGATTTGCATAGGAATGCGCGCCAGATTCTCGCCGAGTATCTGGCAGCCGGTCTCGATCCCGAAAAATCTACGATTTTCGTGCAGAGTGACGTGCCCGAGATTGCAGAGATGTATCTGCTGCTCAACATGCATGTAGGTATCGGCGAACTTATGCGTACAACCTCATTTAAAGACAAGGCCCGCAAGGCTCTTGGTATCACGGCAACGTCAGACGACAGCGACGAAGCATTTGAAAAAGAAATTATCGGAGCATCGACAAACAAGCGCGTCAATGCCGGCCTGCTTACATATCCCACACTGATGGCAGTGGATATTCTTATCCAGAAAGCTACAAAAGTGCCCGTAGGCAAAGACCAGCTGCAGCACCTCGAGCTCACACGCCGCTTCGCACGCCGCTTTAATTCGTTCTACGGTGTGGATTTGTTCCTGGAGCCGACCGATTTCAATTTCGGAGGGCAGCCGATAAAGGTGCCCGGACTCGACGGCTCAGGTAAGATGGGCAAGAGCGAAGGCAACTGCATTTACCTTGTCGATGACCCCAAAGTGCTGCGCAAGAAAGTGATGCATGCCGTTACAGATGAAGGCCCCAAAGAGCCGAATTCGCCTATGTCCGAGCCTATTGCCAATCTCTTCACTCTTCTCGAACTGACTTCGAAACCCGAAGTCGTTGAGCAGTTCCGTGACGCTTACGCTGATTGCTCCATACGTTACGGTGACCTTAAAAAGCAGATTGCAGAAGATATTCTTGCCGTCACCACACCTATCCGCGAGCGTGTCAACGATATTCTCTCCGACGAGGCATATCTCGAGAAAGTTGTGCGCATGGGTGCTGAAAAAGCCCGCGAGCGAGCGTCGAAAACGCTCGCAGAGGTAAAGCACATCATGGGTATACGCAAATTCTGAAAACCGGATAGCTGAAAGTTGGCTTCTTCAAAAGAACAACGGCTTGTGCAGGAGCAACAACAGCGGCTCCAGCAGCGTCTCAATCCGCAGTATGTGGCATTGGGACGTCTGCTCGAAATGTCTGTAGCCGAGCTTGAAGAAGAAATACGATCGCGGCTAAACGACAATCCGGCTCTCGAAGTGGTGTCGCCTTCGTCGGGCGACGAGCATGCGCAGGAGAACGATTTCCATGAAACCTCTGAACAGCTTCAGCAGGCCGACTATGCGTCGGAAGACGATATGCCGATTTCATCCCGGCCATACAGCCACAGGGCTGATGGCTATGAGGATTTCGACCCTACTTCGATTGCCGCTGACGATGGTGTCTCGCTTTACGAAGCCGTCATGTCGCGACTGGAGTCGGAGTATGAGATGTCGGATACCGACCGCCGCATCGCAGCCTATATAATAGGAAATTTCGATGAGAGTGGCTATCTGACACGAAGTCTCTCGTCAATTGCCGATGATATAGCCATTGCCGAGGGGTTTGAGCCTCGACCGGAGGAAATGAATCGTGTTTTCAGCCTTATCCGGACCCTTGACCCTCCCGGTCTGGGTGCCGTTGACCTTCGCGACGCCCTTCTTCTGCAGCTCGATGCCAAAAAAGCGTCTGTGACACAACGCACGGCTCGTGAAATTGTGGC
The DNA here is from genome assembly GCA_003979155.1 of Muribaculaceae bacterium. Taxonomy (GTDB): domain Bacteria; phylum Bacteroidota; class Bacteroidia; order Bacteroidales; family Muribaculaceae; genus CAG-873. Next base: position 10,423 of record RYWL01000041.1, on the reverse strand, counting down.
CAACTATTTCGATTTACTCTCAAAAAAACATTATTCGCGCCTGGTGGCTCAGCTCGAGATTTCGGAAAAGAACCTTTCGGAAGCCCTCGACCTGATTAAAAGCCTCAATCCCAAGCCGGCATCGGCACTGAGCATCGGCGCGAGCACCGACCGCGTGCGACATGTGAATCCCGACATATCTCTGGAGTATGACAACGACACAGGGACATTTACCATTTCACTGTTGGGCAATATTCCCGAACTCGGTATCGAGGAGAGTTTCACAGAATTGGCTCCTATCGAAAAACCGAGTGCCAATGCGGCCGTAAGGCAACGTCAGCGTCAGGCTCTTGCGTTCAAACGCCGTAAATACGACGATGCAAGTGCCTTCATCGGGCTGTTGCGCATGAGAGCTGAGACTATGATGAAAATAGTGAAGACGATTGTAGACATACAGCGCACATTTTTCATCACAGGAGAGAAAGCCGATATCCGTCCTATGATACTCCGTGATATTTCGGAGCGGACAGGGCTCGACCTCTCTGTTATATCGAGAGCTACAGCTGATAAATATATCCTCACGACGCATGGCGTTTATCCCCTGAAACTGTTTTTCAATGAGCGTCCCGATGCCGAGTCCGATGTGTCGTCGCACGAAATCATCAAGGCTATTCAGACGATTATTGATGCCGAAGACAAGCATTCGCCTATGAGTGACCAGGCGATAGCCGATGCATTGGTCACCCGAGGATATGATATCGCACGCCGAACGGTGGCGAAGTACCGCGAGCGACTCGGTTTGCCGGTGGCAAGATTAAGACGTAATTTGTAATTTCTTTCTATAAGACATAGATATAATGGAAGAAAACAACCAGAAAAGCACAACTGTTGCCCGCACGGCGCATATCATCAGCGATGTGTTCTGCCCATTGCTAACGCCCACATATGCCATGATAGTGGCTATGTGCCTTACAAGATTGTCGTTTTTGCCCGGAGGCATACGCCTGTGGACAACACTCGGCATTTTCGGCATAACCTGTATGTTGCCTCTTGTTTTCATTCTCATTTTGCTGAGAACGGGTAGGGTGAGCGACATGAGCATATCTAACCCCAGGCAACGCCGAGCCCCGTACTGGGCATCGATAATCTGCTATTTTGCCGCTGCTGCATATCTTGCCGCTCTCCATGCCCCGATATGGCTGTCGACATTCTTTGTTGGAGCCGGCCTGGTATCTATTCTGTGCATGATTATCACCAACTGGTGGAAAATCAGTGCCCACACGGCAGGCATAGCCGGTTTTGCTGCAATAGTATTCTGGCTGTCGCGAACCGGCCTTCTGATATATGCGCCGCTCGAATGGAGCAGTATCGCATTTCTGCTTATCGGCGCAATGGCATGGTCGCGCCTGTATCTCAATCACCACACACTCTTGCAGACTGCTGCCGGTGCCGCGCTTGCGTTCTCGGTAGAATATGTTCTGCTTTTTATTATGACATTATAATTTATCCACGATAATTCCACATAACAATATGAGCACAGTAAGCATAATAATGGGAAGCACCTCCGACCTTCCCGTAATGCGCAAAGCCGCCGATTTCCTGGAGCAGATGGAAGTTCCGTTCGAAATGCATGCACTCAGTGCACACCGCACACCGGCAGCTGTAGAGAGCTTCGCGTCGGGAGCGAAAGACCGCGGCGTGAAAGTGATAATAGCCGCAGCCGGCATGGCAGCCGCTCTGCCGGGTGTGATTGCCGCACTCACTCCATTGCCTGTTATCGGCGTGCCTATTGCCTCTACACTTGACGGCATTGACGCTATGCTTTCTATCATACAGATGCCTCCCGGCATACCTACGGCTACCGTGGGTATAAACGGCGCACTCAATGCGGCTGTGCTCGCTGTGCGCATTCTGTCGCTCAGCGATGAAGCACTTGCCGGCCGCTATGCCGCTTATTGCGCGAGCCTTTCTGCCAAGGTCGAGAAGGCCGATGCAGAACTTGCCGCTATCTCCGATTACAAATTCAAGACCAATTGATTTCTGTGGCATCACAAGTTCAAGCCTCTTCTTTGCGCCGCAAAGTGAACCCGGTTGATATATCGGGTGTAATTGTCGGCGCTCCAAAACCGGTCGTGATTCAGTCGATGACAACTACACCGACACTCGATACTGAAGCGTCGGTGACGCAGACAGAGATAATTGCAAACGCCGGTGCAGAACTGGTGCGCCTCACCGCTCAAGGCGTCACTCACGCTGCAAATCTCGCCAATATCAAGCGCGAACTGCTTGCGCATGGATGCTCTGTGCCTCTTGTGGCCGACATCCACTTCAACCCTGCAGCAGCTTTCGAGGCCGCAAAGCACGTGGAGAAAGTGCGTGTTAATCCCGGCAATTTCTTCGATCCCGGCCGCACTTTTCGCAAGATGGAATTCACGGATGAGGAGTACAATGCAGAACTGAGCCGCATACGCGAGAAGTTTGTGCCATTTCTCGAACTTTGCCGCAGTAATGGCACCGCAATACGAATCGGAGTGAATCACGGTTCGCTCAGCGACCGCGTGATGAGCCGCTTCGGCGACGGTGCCGAAGGCATGGTAGAGTCGGCTCTCGAATATCTGCGAATCTGTCGTGACGAGCATTTTGATAATGTAGTTGTGTCAATCAAGGCATCCGACGTTCCTGTAATGACCGATACCGTGCGTCTGCTTGTGGAGCGTATGGCTGCCGAAGGTATGGCATATCCTCTTCATCTGGGTGTGACTGAAGCCGGCAATGCTCTCGAGGGCCGCATCAAATCGGCAGTTGGTATTGGTTCGCTTCTCAGCGACGGTATTGGAGATACCATACGCGTGTCGCTCAGTGAAGCCCCCGAGAATGAAGTGCCTGTGGCAAGAATGATAGTTGACCACTGCATGGAAAATTTAGCCACAGCCGGCGCTGCGTATTTTAACCGGTCTCAAGGCCGAAGGCCCTCCGAAGCATCTGCGTGCGGTATGGGCGGCCAAAATAACACCGTCATTTTAAACGACACAGTTGGGGCAGAGCAGCTTCTGGCCGATAAAAAGGCCATAGTGCTTACACTTGACACTCCGGGTCGCCCCTCGCAAGTGCGTCGACTGGTGGACTACAATAATCCGTCTCCGGTAATGGCCATTTTCTCCTATCCTGAAATCAGCGATAAAGAGCAACTGATTGTGGCTGCGGCTACCGACATAGGTGCGGTGATTCTCGAAGGCTATCGCGACGGAGTAGGCCTTGTATCGCCATTACTTAGCGAAAAAGAGGCGGTTGACCTTTGCCGCAAAATAGTGCAGGCAACCGGCATAACCCGCTATCAGGCTGAAATAATAGCCTGCCCCGGATGCGGACGCACCCTTTATTCGCTTCCCGAAGTGCTCGAGGACGTGAAGAAGGAATGTCTGCATCTCAAAGAGCTTAAGATAGCAGTTATGGGCTGTATAGTCAACGGACCGGGAGAAATGGCCGGTGCTGACTATGGCTATGTGGGCGCCGCGGCAGGAAATATAAGTCTATATCGCGGAATAGAGTGCGTGGAGAAGAATATACCTCAGAGCGAAGCTCTTGAGCATCTTGTCGCACTGATAAAAGCCGACGGCAAATGGCATGAGAAAGGAGCGGACGAGTGACGGTTGCCGAGCCTGAAGTAGTGGAATTCGATAACGGGCTACGTCTGGTGCATATACACCAGCGTGGTTCGGGCGCAGGTATTTTCGGAATATCTGTCCGGGCCGGAAGCGCCGATGAGCTCCCTGGCGAAGAAGGACTGGCACACTTTGTGGAGCATACGCTTTTCAAAGGCACTGCCCGCCGTTCGTCGTGGCATATCATCAATCGTATGGAAGCCGTAGGAGGTGAACTGAATGCTTTCACGTCGAAAGAAGAGACCGTAATCTACAGTGTTTTCCCTTCGGGAAATGCACCGAGGGCCATAGAACTTATAGCTGATCTCACCATCAATTCGCGCTTTCCGGATAAAGAACTCGATAAAGAGCGCGAAGTAGTGATTGATGAAATCAACTCATACCGTGATAATCCCTCGGAGGCGATTTTTGATGATTTCGAAGTTTATGCGCTCTCACCGGCTCCGACTGCTCACAACATACTTGGAACTCCGGCCGGTGTACGGAAGCTCACGAGTGCCGACTGCAGGGAGTTTTTAAGGCGCAACTATCGCTCGGAGAACATTGTGGCTTTCTACTCCGGTCCGCAGACTTTGTGCCATATCGCACAGCAGGTATCGCGATATTTCGATGCTTTGCCGCGTGGAGCCAAAGAGTGCGTAGTGTCCGAAAATCTCCGATATGATGTGGCTCTGTTCAACCGCACAGAAATTATGCGGATTCATCAGACCCATGCCATACTTGGGTGCGGTGGCCCCGGATTGCTCGATATCCGTAGGCATGCCATGGCGCTTCTTGCCAACATTGTTGGAGGCCCGGGCATGAATTCGCTGTTGAACATCGAGTTGCGCGAGCGCCGAGGCCTTGTATATTCGGTTGAAGCATCTACCGCATTTTTCGCCGACGGAGGGCTGCTGACAGTATACTTCGGATGTGACAGGCATGATTTGGATGAGTGTCGCCGCCTCTGTGTCGATGTTTTCCGGTCGATTGCCGACGGAAATTTTACCGAACGCCGTCTCGAACTGGCAAAAAAACAATATCTCGGTCAGCTTGCCATTGCTTTTGAAAACAAAGAAAATCGTATCATGGATGCGGCGCGCGCCGTGCTTTTCCGCGGTGCACTCAGTTCGTACAACCATATTCGCGATGAAATCAAAGGGGTTACGGCAGAACACCTCGCCGCATTGGCCTTGCCGATGTGCGAGCCGTCGTCACTCGTATTTACTTATAAATGACTTTTCGGATGAAAAAGCTTCTTAACGTATTTTTGTTGCTTGCTGCGGTTTTTATAGCTTCGTGTTCAAACGAGGCCGTAGAGAAACTCGCGCGTGAAGTCGAGAGTTTCAATAAAGATTGTCCGCGACAGTTTGGCACGACAGTGCTGCGGAGTATAATCTATGACAAGAGCGACAATGAAGTGGTGCTGACTTATATCGTCGACGAGAAATATACCGATATGTCGACATTGTCGGGTGTCGATGCTGAGCAGCGACGTTATCTTCAGGCATTTCTCGGCAGTGAGTCGACAGCTGGTTTTCTTAACGACCTTGTCGCGGCAGAAGCATCGTTCTGCATCCGCTTCGAGGGTAATGAGTCGGGCATCACGGAATCGGTGTCGCTTAGTGCCGACGAACTAAAAGCTATAGACCTGAAGTCTACGGGCGATGACAATGACCGTGAACAACTCGAGGGACTTGTGGCTTTGGCAAACAGGCAGGCGCCATCCGAAATTATTGAGGGAGTCACATTCTCATCGGTTGTCCTTGCCGACAGCTCTATCGATTATTTCTATGTCTACGACCCGGTAAAAGTGACAATAATGTCAGACAGTCTCGAAGCCATGCGAAAACTCGCGGCCGAGGAACTTCGTGAAGAGCTGACCGCACCCGAATCTCGCCAGCAGTTCGACATAATACGCAAGCTCGACCTTGCCGTGCGGCTCATATATTCGCCAGCCGATACAACAGCCGAAGAATACAAGCTTGTAATCACTTCGGAAGAAATAGCAGGTTTTTAGAGTTAAAATAGGTAATTTCGCTACGACCTTCAGAATTAATTTCTAACTTTGTTCTATATTAGGACAATTGTCAGCGAGACGAAAACCATTTGCAAGCAATACCATACAGAACGCACTTCATGAAGCTTATCTTCAATATACATTATCGCACAAACTGGGGAGAATCCGTATACATTAGCGGTGACACCGTAGCCTTGGGCGGCAACGACCTGTCGCGCGCAGTCAGACTCGAACACGAAAGCGACGGAAAGTGGTCGGTAGAAGTCGAAATCTGCGACACTGCGGGAGATTTTACCTACCGTTATGTGATAAAACGTGATGACGGTTCAGTTGTCGAAGAGTGGGGCAAACCGCATAGATTTGTTTCTTTCCCGGCAACCGGAGTAGTACGTATTTTCGACTCCTGGCAGGTGCGTCCCGATGATATGCCCATGTATTCCTCTGCGATTGCGGGCTGTGTCAACCTCCGGGATACTCCGGCCAACAGTGTGCAGCCCGCGGCCGGCTTCGTGACGATATGCGTCGAAGCTCCCATGGTCGGCAAAGATGAGACGCTTGTGCTCTGTGGCGAAAGCGCGCAACTTGGCGCATGGGTTCCTGCAAACGGAGTGCGAATGAACAGTGCCGTATATCCTGTATGGAAAATCAATCTGCCGGCAAGCTGTCTCAGTGCTGGTACGCAATATAAATTTGTCGTTGTCAAAACATCTGACGGCGAGACCGTCTGCTGGGAAGATGGTGATAACCGACATATCGGTGTGGACGCATCGGTGTCGGAGGCCACGATAATACAAGGGCTTCGCGTGAGGTGCAATAAGCTGTGGCATGGGGCCGGCACTGCAATTCCTGTATTTTCTTTAAGGAGCGACGCCGACTTTGGTGTGGGTGATTTCTACGACATCATTCCGCTGGTCGACTGGGCAGTGTCGACAGGCCAGTCATTCATTCAGCTTTTGCCGATAAACGACACCACGATGACGCGTTCGTGGATGGATTCATATCCCTACAATGTAATATCCACTTTTGCGCTTCATCCTATATATCTGCGTCTTGAAGAAGTAGGCGTGCTTGCCGATGACTCCCGACGCGAATATTACCATAGACTTGGACAAGAGCTGAATCAATTGCCGAAATTGGACTATGAGCGGGTCTATAATGGCAAAGAAGCTTATCTTCGAGAGATTTTTGCTCAGGAAGGAAACAAAACGCTCAACAGCGACGAATTCAAGTCGTTTGTTGCGCGAAACAGTTCGTGGCTCATGCCATATGCTGCATTCTGCACGCTTCGCGACCGCTTCAACACGGCCGAATTCGAAAAGTGGGGCATGTATGCGGTTTATACTCCCGAGGTACCTGCAAAGGTAGAGCGCGAAGCGCCGGAAGAGATGAACTTCGTTTATTTTCTGCAGTATCACCTTGACCGGCAGATGACGCATGCTCACAATTATGCCAAGACACACGGCATAGCGCTAAAAGGCGACATTCCCATAGGCATATCGCGCAACGGCGCTGATGCCTGGCAGAATCCACGCTTGTACAATATGGATTGTCAGGCCGGCGCGCCTCCCGATGACTTCTCTGTCAATGGGCAGAACTGGGGCTTCCCTACATACAATTGGGAAGTGATGAGCAACGACGGATTTGCATGGTGGAAAATGCGCTTTGCCAAAATGGCGGAGTATTTCGACGCCTATCGCATAGACCATGTACTCGGTTTCTTCCGCATATGGCAGATTCCTATCGATGCCATACACGGACTGCTCGGATGTTTCTATCCGGCATTGCCTTTCACTGCCGACGAATTGCGCGACAATTACGATTTCTGGATTCTCCTCGACATTCATACCCGTCCGTATATTACAGATGATGTGTTGAATCATGTCTTTGGCGACATGGCTCAGCAAGTTCGAAGTCGTTATCTTGATTCTACGGAAGATAAGCGCTACAAACTGAAGGACAGCTTCAACACACAGCGCAAAATTAGAGATTACTTTGCAGAAAATAACGACATCGAAAACGCCGAACTTATCTGCGTGGGGCTCATGAATCTTGTCGACGATGTTCTTTTCATCGAGGACCCGGTTGAAAAAGGTAAATACCATCCGCGTATATCAGCACAGAATACATATATCTACCGTTCGCTCAACGAATATGAGCGCTGGTGTTTCAACCGTTTGTACGAAGACTTTTTCTATCACAGACACAACGATTTCTGGTACGAGAAGGCCATGTGGAAGCTGCCGCTTCTGATTGCTTCGACTGATATGCTTGCTTGTGCCGAAGACCTCGGAATGATACCGGCATGTGTGCCTGACGTGATGCATCGTCTTCAGATTTTATCGCTTGAAATACAGCGGATGCCTAAAGAATTCGGTGTTGACTTCGATAATACATTGAAATATCCATATTATTCCGTATGTACTACGTCGACCCACGATATGGGCGGTATACGCCAGTGGTGGGAAGACGACAGAAATCGGGCTCAGAAGTACTACAACGAAGTACTGCGCGAGAACGGAGTCGCCACTGCAGGTGCCGAGCCACAGATTTGCCGGAGCATTATCGATTTGCATCTGCAGTCGCCGGCGATGCTTTGCATATTGCCTTTACAGGACTGGCTCTCGATTGACGGGAAAATACGACGCGACGATCCTCGCGAAGAGCAGATAAATGAGCCATCCAATCCCCGTCATTACTGGTGCTATAGGATGCATCTCACCGTCGGACAGTTGGCAGACAGCGAAAATTTCAACACCACTCTTCGTGATATGATAAAAAAATCAGGCCGGTAACAAGATGCCTGACAGACTCTGAACAATCAATGGCAATCACCAGAACACAAATAGCATCGGTAGTATGGAAGATTTTCCGTGCTGTTGTTTCGGCATTGCTTCTGGCAGCGGTTCTGTTGCCGGTGAGTCTGTATGTGCTGCTGTCAATCGACCCGGTTCAGAACGAAATACGCAGCTTTGGCTCTAAAGAACTTAGCCGCCTGCTCGGTGCCGATGTGAAAATCGGCAGGGTGATGATTCATCCTTTCAACAAGCTTGATATCCGCGATGTTAGTCTCTCGGTAGGCAACGATACAATTGCGAGACTCGACCGAGTCAGCGCCGCCTTCGAGCTTATGTATTTTTTACGCACCCGTCGGTTTGTGATTGACTATGCTTATGTCGACGGCATGTATGCCGGCATATCTCGCGAGACTCCCGACTCGCCGCTCAATATACAGACAATAATAGAGCATCTTAAATCCGATAAGCCTCGGGAAGAGAAACCATTCGATTTAGAGATAACCACAGTAATCATACGCAATGCCTCGGCGAGCTACGATGTTCTGTCGGCTTCGCAACCCGACTCGGCCAAATTCTGTCCGCAACACATAGCAGTGCACAATCTCGCCGTGAATGCATACATACCGCGAATCAGCAACAACCGCTATCAGGTGCATCTCGACCATTTATCGTTCTGCGAGCGTAGCGGATTTGAACTTAAGGCACTGCATGCAAAAGCCGACTTCGGCCGCAGCGGCGCCCGTCTTTATGATTTCAGTCTCGAACTTCCCGAAAGCCGCCTTGCCTTTGAGCCGCTTGAGTTAAGTTTTTCGGGCTATGAAGATATGCCGCGTGCCCTGCGAGAGGAAACTGTTGTCATCAACACCACCGGTACCAATACCGTATACCTTCCCGACCTCCGGGCATTTGCGCCCGTTCTCGAAGATTTTGACTGTCATGCCTCGCTCGTTCTTGGTGCCGAGGGTTCGCTTGACAACGTACACATCAATACCCTTGCTATCCGCGATGGGCGTGGGAGGGCATTCTCCCTCTCAGCCTCGGGCAATGTAGTGCATCCGGCCAACCGTGACGACATGTCGTATACTCTCGAGCACGCGAAGCTTAATTTCGATGGTCGCGATATTGTGAGAATCTTCCATAAAATACTGCCAGAGAACGCATCCGGATTACTCTCGCAGGTGCCCGATTACAACATAGAGCTGTCGGCCTCTGGAACAGTAAGCAACGGTATGGCATCAGTAAAGGCATTCGGCACTCCCGGCACAATCTCGGCGAAGGCCCGATATTCGGGCTCGAACCGCAACTATACCTTCACCGGCAATCTCTCCACTGAGAATCTTAACCTTGGCCTGCTTACAGGTAATTCCACATTGGGAAT
>RYWL01000041.1:0-600 GCA_003979155.1 Muribaculaceae bacterium | reverse complement strand
GACATTGACGACTCTGCCTGTTCGGGACGTAAACCGTCGGCAGACATCAAGGCACAGATATCATGCCTCGGGTATAATGGATATGATTACAGAGGCATAAAGGCTGCTTTAAAAATGAGCGGCGGCAAGCGAGTCGAAGCTGATTTTTCGCTTAACGATCCTGCTGCGCGCCTGCTCGCATATTGTGTATATGACAACAGCGAGGGGCTGCATAATATAAGCGGTACTGCCACTGCATCGGAAATCGACCTGCATAAACTGGGTATTGTAAAAGAAAAAGAGGGCTATCTTCTTAGCGCGAAAATGAATGTTCAGGGCGCATGCTCGAGTATCGATGACATCAGCGGCATTGCCGGGCTTTACGATATCCGCTGGCTCGACAGGTACGGACGTGGAATCAGAGTGTCGAAGGTCGAACTCAGTGCAAATCCTACAGCCGACGTGCCGACCCTATCGATTGACTCCGACGTGCTGAAAGGCAATATTTCGGGTACATATACTCTGTCGACATTGCCTGAACAGCTGCAGGCGATGGTGACGCATTTCATGCCCCTGCGGCTGTTTACTGCACCGTCGATGTCCTGTCTCTTATACACATCT
>RYWL01000003.1 GCA_003979155.1 Muribaculaceae bacterium | reverse complement strand
GTTTGTGCAGTTACCGAAACCGAGTTCGTCCATTTTGCGTACCATTGCGCGAGCGCGACGCTTGCGTTCTACCTGGCCCTGGGGGAGGAGTGCGAACTGGCTGACCTTAGCTGAAACGAAAAGCATGGCCGAGCCGTTTTTGCAGGCAGCGACACATGCGCCGCATCCGATGCATGTAGCGGAGTCCATTGCGGTGTCGGCAACGGTTTTGCTGATTGGCATATCGTTTGCGTCGGGAGCACCGCCGCAGTTGAACGAAACGTAACCGCCGGCCTGCTGTATCTTGTCGAAGGCAGTGCGGTCGACCATGAGGTCGCGGATAACGGGGAATGCAGCCGAGCGCCAAGGTTCGATGGTGATAGTGTCGCCGTCGTTGAACTTACGCATGTGGAGCTGGCAGGTTGTTATCCCCTGTACGGGACCGTGGGGGTGTCCGTTGATGTAGAGAGAGCACATGCCGCAGATGCCTTCGCGGCAGTCGTTGTCGAAAACTACAGGCTCTTCGCCTTTTTCAACAAGCTGCTGGTTGAGCATATCAAGCATTTCGAGGAAGCTGCTGCCGGTCGACACGTTGTCGAGGGCATAGTTGACGAACTGTCCTTTTTCTTTGGGACCACGTTGACGCCAAATTTTCAGTTTTACGCTGATAGTATGTTCCATTTTACGATGTTGATTCTTTGGTAGCGGAGGCATTTAAGCGAAAGCTTGCCGGCCTCCGCCGCGTGGGTAGAAATTAGGATTTATAGTTACGGGTCTGTACCTTTATGGCTTCGTAGTTGAGAGGCTCTTTGATAAGTATGGGCTTCTCGCCGTCGCCGGTATATTTCCAGCAGCTTACATACATGTATTTGTCGTCGCGACGAGCTGCTTCTCCGTCGGGGGTCTGGTATTCTTCGCGGAAGTGAGCACCGCACGATTCGTTGCGGTTGAGGGCGTCGATAGCCATCATTTTTGCAATCACGAGGAAGTCTTCGAGGCGGAGAGCCTTTTCGAGCTCGGTGTTGAGGTCGTCGGCCTTACCTACGATGCGGAGGTCGGTGTAGAATTCCTTCTTGACTTCTTCGATTTCTTCGAGAGCTTTCACAAGGCTCTGGAGTGTGCGGCCCATGCCTACGAGGTTCCACATTACGTGTCCGAGACGTTTGTGGATTTCATCGGGGCTCTTTGTGCCCTTGATGTCCATGAGCTTCTGGATGCGAGCGCGGACGTCGGCCTCGGCTTTGTCGAATTCGGGTGCCGAAGTTTTGAAGCGGGGCACCTTGATCTGGTCGCTGAGGTAGTTCTGCATTGTGTAGGGGATAACGAAGTATCCGTCGGCAAGACCCTGCATGAGGGCCGATGCGCCGAGACGGTTTGCGCCGTGGTCCGAGAAGTTGCATTCGCCGATAGCGAAGAGGCCCTTTACAGAAGTCTGGAGTTCGTAGTCAACCCAGATACCGCCCATGGTGTAGTGGCTTGCGGGGAAAATCATCATGGGAGTTTCGTAGGGGTTGTCGTCCGAAATCATCTGATACATGTCGAAGAGGTTGCCGTAGCGGTCGCGTACTACGTCTGCTCCGAGGCGCTGGATGGCGTATTTGAAGTCGAGGTATACGGCGTTGCCGGTACCTACACCATAGCCGGCGTCGCAACGTTCTTTAGCGGCACGCGAAGCGATGTCGCGGGGGCAGAGGTTGCCGAAAGCGGGATAGCGGCGTTCGAGGTAGAAGTCGCGGTCTTCGTCGGGAATATCGGTCGGTTTCTTCTTGCCGGCGCGGATAGCTTCGGCATCTTCTTTCTTTGCAGGCACCCATATGCGGCCGTCGTTACGGAGCGATTCGCTCATAAGTGTGAGCTTGCTCTGGTCTTCGCCGTGAACGGGGATACAGGTGGGGTGAATCTGAGTGAAGGCGAGGTTTGCCAGGTAAGCGCCTTTCTTGAAAGCCTGTACAGCGGCAGAGCCGTTGCAGCCCATGGCGTTGGTCGAGAGGAAGAAGGCACGGCCGTAACCGCCAGTGGCGAGCACAACTGCATGAGCGGCGTAGCGCTCGATTTCGCCGGTGACGAGGTTGCGGACGATGATACCGCGAGCGCGGCCGTCGATGATGACAACATCGAGCATTTCGCGGCGTGTGAACGACTTGACAGTGCCTTTCTGAATCTGGCGGTTGAGCGAGCTGTAGGCGCCGAGGAGGAGCTGCTGGCCGGTCTGGCCTTTAGCGTAGAAAGTACGGCTTACCTGAGCGCCGCCAAACGAACGGTTGGCGAGGAGGCCGCCGTATTCGCGAGCGAAGGGAACACCTTGTGCAACGCACTGGTCGATGATGTTGTTAGACACTTCGGCCAGACGGTAAACGTTGGCTTCGCGCGAGCGGAAGTCACCGCCTTTTACTGTGTCGTAGAAGAGACGGTAAACAGAGTCGCCGTCGTTCTGATAGTTTTTGGCTGCATTGATACCACCCTGTGCGGCAATCGAGTGAGCGCGGCGGGGGCTGTCCTGAATGCAGAAGTTATATACGTTGAAACCGAGTTCGCCGAGTGTAGACGCGGCTGAAGCGCCTGCAAGGCCTGTACCAACGACGATGATGTCGAGGTTGCGCTTGTTGGCGGGGTTTACAAGGTGCTGGTGAGCTTTGTAGTTGGTCCATTTCTCAGCGATGGGACCTTCGGGAATCTTAGAGTCGATGGTGTACTCGGGCTTGTTGCCGGTTTCGACGTCGGCGAATTCCTGCATGATGGGGGTAGAATCTATCATACCCTCAAGGTTGAGTGTCTGTGCCATATCTCTGAGCGGAATTATTAGTTTATAGAATCGGTTGTTTCCTCAACTACTGTTTCTTCAACAGCGACTGTTTCCTGTGCGGGAGCGGCCTGCTGCACATGTTCGCGGAGCATGTCCACAATCTGGATAGCAGTCGAGAGGTAGCGGTCGGTAGAAGCTGCGGGCATTGCTTTGGCAGCGTCGGCGATTGGTGCGAGCTCGTCGAGGTATTTCTGACCGTTTTCGGCGATGAACTGCTCCATAACCTGCTGTCCGCCATACATAGCCTGCTGCTGCAGGGCCTGCCAGCTTTCCATGAATTTGGTCACGGGTTCTTCGGCGCGCTCAGCGAGACCTTTGGCGTACTGCTCAACGAGAGCTTCGTTTGTTGTGTAGTAGTTCTGGTTAGCACGAACTGTGAATACAATTGCCTGTGCGATGAAAAGAGCTACAACAATCGAAGTCCACCAGAGGGCGATTTTCTTGAGACGGGGAAGCCATGTGTTGTTATTCCAGCCTATGGTCTGGAACATCGACCAGAAGCCGTGGTTCATGTGGAACCAGAGAGCGATGAAGCCGATGATGTAGATAACGGGGGTGTACCATTGCGAGAAGGCAAGCTCGAGGAAGAGTGTGCCGTAAGCGGGGTCGGCGATGAGGCCATTTACTGTGGGGTAGGCTGAAAGATTGTGCGACAGGAGTTCCTGAAGCTGCATCTTTGACCAGAACTGTACCATGTGTACCACGAGGAAGGCGAGCACAACGATGCCGAGAACGAGCATGTTCTTCGACGACCATTCAACGCCGGGATAGTGTGCGCTGACGGCATAGCGGTCTACGCCGCGGGCTCTGCGGTTCTGCACTGTGAGCCAGAGGGCGTAAATGATATGGATGATGAACAGGGCTGCAAGGCCGAGCGACGCAACAAGCGCGTACCAGTTTGCACCGAGAAACTCACACACGGCGTTATATGCGCCGGGCCAGATAAGTGCCACTGCGTTCATCAACACGTGAAATGTTACGAATAGGACCAAGCAGATGCCGGTGAGGGCCATCACGAACTTACGTCCTATAGATGAGCATGTTAACCACATAAGATGATTGTTTTTGGATTGAATATTAATTGTTTGTTTATTGCGGTGCGAAATCTCTGCGCCGTGGAGCACAGAGTTTTATTTTGCAAATTTAGCTCTTTTAAACAATTAGTGCAACTTATTATCTTAAAAACTGTCGGTGCAAGTGTTAATCGCTTATTCTGCGGCCGGGCGTTGGTAGTTGTCTTTTTCGCAGCGTTGTGTCATTTTTTTTATGCGGGCCTGGGTTTCTGGGTGCGAAGAAAACATCTTCTGCACGTAAGAGTTGCTTCCCTGTCCCGATTCCATGGAGAGGAATTTTTCAAATGCCATTACCATACCCCAGGGGTTTTTGCCATTTGCCACAAGGAAATCGTAGCCGCAGTCATCGGCTTCGTTTTCTTGCTTCTGGGAGTATTTTGCATTGATGAGCGACTGGGTGATTGCTCCGAGCTGCGACTCTGTGAGTGCGGCGGCCTTGCCACCGGTCGATGCTACGCCGTCTTTGAGCGCGTCGGTGAGGAGCTGTGTGCGGAATGCGTTTTTGGAGTGGCGTTTGAGCACGTGGCCTATTTCATGTCCGATAATGCCGAGGAGCTCATCGTCGCTCATGATGTCCATAAGTGCTGCAAACACACGCACGCTGCCGTCGGGACAGGCAAATGCGTTTACATCGATAACGTTGTATACTTTGAAGTTGAGAGGAATGCCGTCGGCATCGGTAATGCCTTCGGTGAGCTTTCGCAGGCGTATGGTGTAGGGGTCGTCTTCGGGGAGCACGGGGTTGTTCTTGTCCATCCAGTCTACCGATTCTTTGACATATGCTGCCATTTGGGCATCGGTCAGTGTTGCGGCCTGAGCGGCTTTTGCGGCACCGCTTACGGCTTTTTTGAGATTGAACTGTGCGGGAGCCTCGAAGGCTATCGAAAGCAGAAATGCTAATGTGAGAAATTTGACAAAGATGCGTTTCATATCGTGGAATGATGTTTAAGTATGCTGTTCCGTAATACAACAGGCACACCGAGCAGGCCTTTGGCAATGCTTACCTCGAGGGGCTGTCCGTTGCGGATGCTGTTTGTCTGGCTTTGAGTGAGTTGTATTGTCACAAGATGTCCGTCGGCAATTCTGATGTCGGCGTAGTGGAGCTTGTATTTTTCGCCGGTGGCTACGTATCGTCCGCGTCCCACGCGTCGTGTGCGCTGTCGCTCCTTATAGTATCTGCGCTCTACTGTGGCGTCGGCCGTTGTGGTATGGTCTTCGTCGGCGCCGGCGTAGTTCACGCCATAAAAGGCACCGCAAAGAAGCGAGGTGACGATTATCTGCCATATGGCGAGGCGCAGTGATTTTTTCGAGAAGTTGAAAAGATTGCTGTTTCGTGTCAGTGCGGCGGTGAGCGGAAAAGCGGCGCAGACAGCGATTGCGGCTACAATCCATGTGTCGACTAAGGTGAGAGTGCGCAATGCCAGGCATGTACCGATGCCCGACACTGCGAGAGTGACAATTAAAGCAGTGACGATATTCTTCAATATGCCCGATTTCATGCCGCAGAAACAGATGTCAGATGTTCGACGGTACAAAGGTAAGAAAAAACAATGAGTTCTGTCGGGTCTTTGACAGAATAAATTTTGCAACTTGTCTTTATTTGATTTTAAGTATGTCGGTGTTTATTCGTCGCTGTCGGCTTCGGCAAGAGCGTCGGCCTCGAATTGCTCTGCTTCCTTAGGTGTAAGTTCGCACTGGAATATGCCGAGCAGGTCGTATTTAAGCTCTTTGCCGTTGGCGAGTCCGATGACATAGTATAGGGTCGAGCGGCTTATGCGCACAATCTTTTCTCCGGGATATTTTTTTGCCACATTGCTGCGGATAGCTTTGGGGACAAGTGATTCGGGCACGCTTTTCTTTTTGCAGTCGACAAGCGTCCACCGGCCTTTGTTGCTGAACTCGATTTTGGTGCCGTTGGTGAGCTTGACATCGTAATCTGTCCGTTTCAGCAAGTGTTTGTCTACCTTTATCATGCTCACTTTTGCCTTTGGAAAATTCTCATCGAGCATCTCGCGTGCGGCCTGTGGCAAGTCTTTGCGGTTTATGCTGTATTTGTCGAGCGGAATTATCGCCGAAGCCGATATTACGCCGAGTATCATCACAGCCAGTAGTGCGAGTTTTCTAATCATGGACATGTATGTTTGTTAATAATTTATTTAAGGGGGGCTTTATTCAGTAAGAACAAACGCCCCGGCAGTCGTAAAGGTTGTGAGCCTGTGTGCTTTTATCTGCCGCGTCGGAGATAGTGTCGCACGAGCACGGCCCAGGGCTTGAGGTCGCTGTCTTTCCAATAGCGGCCATCGTCGGCCGCCGACGGCCTGAGCATTGAGCAGGTCTCGTCTTTGTCGCTGATGCTCCACGCCACCCAGCTTATGCCGTTGCGGTCGGCGTATTGCATCCATTCGTCCCATTCTTTCGGATTTATGACTCCGTCGCCGGTGTGCTCCATGCCGGCACATTCACTCATAATCAGAGGTAATCCTTTCGAAAGGGCGTAGTCGGCTTTGTCGCGAAGCCACTGTGTGTGAGTTGCTGCATAATAGTGAAGCGAATAAAGCAGGTTTTTGTAACCGGAGACAGGATTGTCGGCCGCTTTGTCGACCTCCTGGTCCCAGCGTGGGGTAGGTACTACCACAATTGCCTCCGGACTGAGGCTGCGGATTAGCGGAATCAGTTGCTCGGCATATTCTTTGCATTCGTCCCAGCTTACCTCTGTGGGTTCATTCCAGATTTCATACATCAGGTTGGGGACATTGCTGTATTTCGATGCCACATGTGAAAAGAAGCGTTTTGCGTTGTCGAGCTTGTTGGGGTGGCTGTGGAAGTCGACAAGCACATATACACCATTGTCGAGTGCGCCCTGCACAATGCTGTCGACGGCAGCGTAGGCAGCGATGCTGTCGCAGTCGAACCCGCTTCCAAGATGAGCTACGCCGATAGAGCAGCGCACAAGGTCGGCACTCCAGTCGTTGGCGAGACTCGTCACAGTACCCGGCTTGTAAAACCGCGGCCACATATTGTGCCAGCCCATGCTCACACCGCGGAGCTGGACGGGCTCGCCGTAGCTGTTCACTATCTGAGTGCCTTCTACGCGTAGCCGGCCGTGACGTTCGACGGGCGTACGGGCCGAGAGACCGAGCACGCTTGCTATTGAGATTATTGAAAGAACAAGAGTTTTTATCAGTGGCATTGTCATTAAGTTTTTGTGTGGCCGAGAGGGTTGCCGAAGGTCCGACGGCCACAGTGTTGATAATCTGTGCAAAATTAACGTGAACGGACGCTCGCTTTTTATATTATCTTATCTATTTATTTACTTTTGCAATACGTTTGCATATTTTTCAAAAAAAACATGGCGATGCTCTGCCAATCGGAAGATTTTACTTAATTTTGCCGTTATTACAAGCAACGTAGCGATTAAGGATAATATGAATTTTGTACGACTTGCAGCGGTGGCATGCACCGTGTTATACATATTTAATATTAACAATACAGTATCTGCCGGCAATGTCGCCGGTATAGCAAGTGCCGATTCGGTGGCACTGTCAATTGCCGAAGCGGCCCCCGACGTGGCGGCTGTCCGTGCCCGATACGACGCCGAGTTGCAGCAGGCACGTGCAGCCAATGTGCTTCAGGGCCCTGAAATGGATTTCGGATATAAATTCAACGCTGCCGGCGGTCCCGACAAATGGGGTGTGTCTGTTGGACAGGCTTTCGACTGGCCCGGTGTATATGGCGCGCGGCGTGCTTCGGCCGGCTATCAGGCAGAGGCTTACAATCGGCTCTATCGTGCGGCTCTGCTTGAGCGTGCCTATGAAGTGAAGCAGCTCCTTGTGAAGCTGTCGGTGGCGCGAAGTCATCTGTCGACCATGCAGGAGGCCGAATTTGCCGCACATCGCCTTGCCGAAGCCTACTCGGGTGCATACGACCGCGGAGAGGCTACGATTCTCGATGTGTCGAAAATCAAACTTCAGATTTTTGAAATTTCCAATCTTGTAGCCGAAGCCGAGGCCTCGCTCGAAGATGTCGAGGCCTCGCTCAGGGCTTACGGGGCCGACCCGTCGGCCATAGTGTTGCCCGATGTTACCGACAATATGGTGTTGCAGCCATATGAATATTACCACGAACTCCTTCTTGCCAACGACCCGACAATCGCCGCCGCCTCAAGTCTGGCCGGTGTGGCCTCCGCCGAGGTGAAAGTGGCACGCCGGAGCGCCTTGCCCTCGTTTAAACTTGCCTACACGCACGATTTTGAAGAGAACGTGCATTTCAACGGATTTTCGGTGGGTATCTCGTTTCCAACATGGAACCGCGGCAAAGCCGTGCGGGCAGCCAAAGCCGAGCTCGATGCAGCCGTTTTCGAGGCTGACGACTATGCCATGCGTGTCAATGCCCGGCTGATGAGCGACTATGCAAGATGCCGCACGCTTAACCGGCGTGTCGATGACGCGCGCTCTACTTTTTCGTCCGACGATTATCCGGCTTTGCTTAAAAAGGCTCTCGACGCACGACGAATCAATCTCTACGAATATCTCAATTCGTATCGCGAATATTATCAGTCGAAAACCGCATACATACAGCTTTGTGGCGAGCTTGCCGCCGGCATAGCCTCGCTGGCGCGCTACGACATCTTAGGTCAATGATAGAAATTATTCCATATGCTCCGCAGTACAAGATGTTGTGGGACGAAGCTGTTGCAGAATCGCGCAATGGTCTCTTCCAGCATCGGCGTGACTATATGGACTATCATGCTCAGCGTTTTTGCGACTGTTCGCTGCTCGCCTCCGATGCGAGGCGACGTATAATAGCCGTCCTGCCGGCGCATGTGAGCGGCGATGAGGTGTCGTCGCACCGGGGGCTCACTTTCGGAGGCTGGCTTATGACGCAGCGTGCCGATATGGCAGCCATGATGGAGGTGTGGGCCTCGATGGCAGAGTATTACCGCAGCCGCGGCTGGCGAAGCCTTTATTACAGGCCTTCGCCACATATCTATCACCGCTACCCGGCCGAAGAAGATATCTATGCTCTTTACCGTGCCGGAGGCTCGCTCAAGGCGGTGCAGGTGTCGAGCGTTGTCGACAACAGCTGTCCTCGCGGTTTTGACATGGCTTCGCGGCAGTCGGTGCGCAAGGCCGCCGCGTCGGGAGTCGAGGTCGGTGAATCGGCCGACTGGGCAGCTTTCTGGACTATTCTCTCTGGTCGGCTGCAGGAGCGCTATAATGCGCATCCGGTTCACACGCTCGACGAGGTACTTATGCTCCGTGAGCGTTTCCCCGAAAATATAAAGCTTTATGCAGCCACTCTCGAGGGTCGCATGATTGCCGGGGTTGTTGTCTACGACTGCGGCACGGCCGTTCACAGCCAGTACTGCGCCTCCACCGACGAAGGGCGCCGCTCGAGGGCTTTGCCGCTGCTCTACAGGCATGTACTCGACGTCTACGCATTGCGGCGATACTTCGACTTCGGTACTTCGAACGAAGACGGCGGCCTCGTGCTCAATGAAGGACTTATAAGGCAGAAATGCGGCTTCGGTGGCCGCGCCGTGGCTTATAACGCCTACAGTATTCAATTATGACCAAATACTAAAAATCAATATGTTATGGAAAAGAAATGGTATATCGTCTACAACGGCCAGCAGACCGGGCCGATGGATAAATACGAACTTCTAAAATACGGTCTCAGCCTCGACTCGAACGTATGGTGCCAGGGCATGGCCGACTGGTCTCCGGCCGGCACAGTTCCCGAGCTTGTCGACTTGATGGGGCAGTCGCCCGTAGGCTCAGTGCCTCCCCCTCCTGTAAAATCGAAAATCGTGGCCGGTATTCTCGCTCTTTTCCTCGGCGGCATCGGCGTGCAGTATTTCTACATAGGCAAAAACATTGCCGGTATACTCTGCATCATCATAAGCCTCGTCACCTGTGGTCTGTGGCAAGTGGTGACATTTGTTCAAGGCATACTTATGCTGCTGATGAGTGACGAGGAATTCAACCGCAAATTCCTCTACACCCAGTCAAAATTCCCCTTGTTCTGAAAAATAGGGTGGTAAAAGGCTGTAAATTCGCTGAAAACTTGTAAATTTGCGGTTTAGAACAAAGAATCGGAATAAAAGATATGAAACGTACGAAAATAGTCGACATCTTCGCTCCAGAGCATATTGGTAGCGAAGTATGCGTCAAAGGCTGGGTGCGCACGCGCCGCGGCAATAAAAACGTGCAGTTCGTGGCCCTCAACGACGGCTCCACTGTGCGCAACCTGCAGGTGGTGTTCGACCTGACAAAGTTCAGCGACGAGCAGCTCAAACCAGTTACCACTGGTTCGTCGATATGTGTTATCGGCAAGCTTGTAGAGTCGATGGGCAAAGGCCAGACATGTGAAGTGCAGGCCGACAGCCTCGAAATCTACGGCACCGCCGACCCCAACGAATACCCCCTCCAGAAAAAAGGACATACACTCGAATTCCTCCGCGAGAAAGCGCACCTGCGTCCGCGCACAGCCACATTCGGTGCCATCCTCCGTATCCGTTCGGCACTTGCCTTTGCAATTCACAAGTTCTTTCAGGAGAAAGGATTTTTCTATCTCCATACACCTCTGATTACCGGGAGCGACTGCGAGGGTGCAGGCGCAATGTTTCAGGTGACTACACTTCCTCTCGACAAGCTCCCCAAGACCGACGACGGCAGCATCGACTACAGCAAAGACTTCTTCGGCAAGCCTACCGCACTCACTGTGTCGGGTCAGCTCGAAGGCGAGCTCGGCGCAACAGCCCTCGGTGCGATTTACACCTTCGGCCCCACATTCCGTGCCGAAAACTCCAATACGCCCCGTCACCTTGCCGAGTTCTGGATGATAGAGCCTGAAATGGCATTCTACGACATCACCGACAATATGGACCTCGCCGAGGAGTTTGTGAAGTATTGCATCGGCTATGCCCTCGACAACTGCCGCGATGACATCAACTTCCTCATGGAGCACTTCGATGCCAAGCTTGTGGAGCGTCTCGAATTTGTTCTCCACAACGACTTCGTACGTCTGCCATATACCGAGGGTATAGAGATTCTTAAGGCCTCCGGCAAGAAATTTGAGTTCCCGGTAGAGTGGGGTGTCGACCTTCAGAGCGAGCATGAGCGCTTCCTTGTAGAAGAGCACTTCAAGCGTCCGGTAATTCTTACCGACTATCCCAAGGAAATCAAGGCTTTCTACATGAAGCAGAACGACGATGGCCGCACTGTCCGTGCCATGGACGTGCTTTTCCCCATGATCGGCGAAATCATTGGCGGTTCGGAGCGTGAAGCCGACTATGACAAGCTGCTTGCCCGCATCGAGGAGCTGAACATACCCATGAAAGACATGTGGTGGTATCTCGATACACGTCGTTTCGGCACAGTGCCTCACAGCGGCTTCGGCCTTGGTTTTGAGCGCCTCGTGCTTTTTGTTACGGGCATGACCAACATCCGCGACGTCATCCCCTTCCCGCGCACTCCAAACAACGCAGAGTTCTAAAAACTTCAAAGCATAAAAAGAGCGACTGTGTCTGCACAGTCGCTCTTTTTATGCTCTTTTTCGCGTATTGCGTACTTAATTATGCTTTCTGAGCATTTTGCTGACTCAACAAAGCTGATTGATAGTAGCTGTCTGGTAAGCAAGCTAAATCTTTGGTGATTAGAGTTTACCTCCTTCTCGATTGATTTTGACTTTGGCGTCTCTGCTAGTCAATGCGGACTTTGCGTGCCGAGCCGCCTTCTTTTACAATGTAAATGCCGGGCTCGAGATTGAGTGAGCCTATGCTTTCGGCTCCGAGTGCAATCGTACGGCCGTCGGTTGAGTAGACATCGCATCGTGTGTCGCTTCCGGCTATGGTTGTGCCGACAGACGAACTCAGAGCCTCAAGTCTGAAGGCCGGTGAGATAAGCTGAGTCTGAACCGCACCACCGTCGCCTTCGACGCTTATCCGCAGGTCGT
This sequence comes from Muribaculaceae bacterium, assembly GCA_003979155.1. Lineage (GTDB taxonomy): Bacteria > Bacteroidota > Bacteroidia > Bacteroidales > Muribaculaceae > CAG-873. Next base: position 42,097 of record RYWL01000003.1, on the reverse strand, counting down.
ACCATTTGCTGTCGCTTTCGTGGTCAATTATATCGAGTGGCGCTATGTAATAATTTCCGTAGCCGGGCATGTAGAAATTCTCGGGAACTTCGCTTACCTCAAGATCCTCGAACTCGTTGCTTCCGTGAGGGGCGTACTCCGCTCTTACTGCCGACGGAGCCTTGAAGTCGAATGCCAACATGCGGACGTAGGACAATGTCGCTGCGGTAAAGACGAGCGAAGCATCGGTGTTGCTTGCGAATCGGTCTGTGGGCTTGCCCTTGTCGCGCAACTGCAGAGCCGTCACAGTGGGAATGTATTTGTCGGATGCTTTGTACGACAGAGATGCTTTGTTGACACCCTCGATGCTGTTGTCGATAAGCACGTTCGACATCTCTATCTGCATCTCATAAGAGTCGCCGGAGCCCCAGTCGAGCCATTTGGAAAAATCTGCGGGGTCGGAGCAGATTTCGCGGTCGTCGCAAGTCACCGAGAGGGAGCGGCGGTAGCCTCCGCAGCGGTCGAGTTCCTCAGGCGACGGTTCGTCGGAGAACACGCATGCGTTTATGCCGAGCTCTTCGCCATAGCGGCCGGTGTAGCCATACTGGAAGCCGTTATTCCAGATATTGGCATCGTTCGAGCCCGGAATGCATACAAGAGCCGGAACTGCATTGGCCAGGCGGGCATCGTCGGGCAGGGGAGAGCTGAATTCAGGATGCCCTTCGTCGGGGAAGGTCCTGTCGTCGAGCATAATGCCTGCCGAGCAGATAAGATTGAGCCCGCTCGGCACGAGCCCGTCGGGAGTGAGCCGATAGGGCATCGACGACACCGACGCTTCTTGTATGACAATGAGCCCGTCGCGGAGTACGGGATAATATTCATAAGTTTTGTCGTAACCCTCCGGACTCCAGTAGTAGCATCGGTCGGTGGGAAATTCGTGCTTGTAGTTGCCCATGTTCACATAAGCGCAGCATTTGTTGTCGGCCGAGATGAGATAGCCCGTCATAGAGTAAGTGGGCGAAGGCTGAGTTGGCAGCCAGGCCTTGCTCAACGGGGTCTGGGCGAAGTCGGCCGAAACCGATTGCCATCCGCCGTCTGTCGGACCGTTGAATTCTTTCTCCAAATCAATGGGAATAACCATGAACACCGGGCCTTGTTCCCATGCGAAGGCATCCATTCGAGTAAGGGTAAATCGTTTAGGAACAAGATTTGTTGCAATTGTCGAGCAATTTTTCCGGAACGCCACGGTTTCGTCCATTACGATTGTGCCGAAATCGTTGTGTCTGAACATAAGCACATGGTCGGCAATCGAGCAGTCGCCCGGGTCGTTGGTCGAGGGAAGTGTGAGTTCTCCACCGGCCGGCGATTTCCGTTCTACTCGCGTTACTATCTTTGCATTGCGTTGGTTGAACATTATGCGCTGGTTCGACGACAGGTCGACATCTTCTTCAAAGAGCAATATCTGTGTATCTCCGTCGTCAGATTTTATGAATGCCACAACGTCGTATACGCCGGGGTCGGCATTGAGCTGATATAGTGAACCGACCTGAGTGGCCTGGTACAATTTTTTGTTTTGAGAATCGGTAGAAATTGCAAGAACATTCTGTACTTCCTGCTCTCTTCCTTGGTCGAGAGTTATGCTTACGGTAATGCGATACGAAGCGGCTTTTGCCACCGACAGGCATGTGTTGGCCGAGGCTGCGATTTTTGTGTGCAGCGGGCTGTCGGGCGGCGAAGTTCTAGTAAGGATTGGCGAGAACGGCGACGCATTGGCCGGGAGAGCGGCAGCAAGGGCGATTGCCACCGCGGAGATTGCCTGTATCGTTATTTTTTTCATTGTTATAATATTATTATAATGTGTCTTCTGAGACAAGCGGGAGACCGGACGATCTCCCGCTGTAATTCAGATATTATGCTTAGCGGACAACAACTTTACGTGTCACTGTGCCGGAGTCGGTGCATACACGTACTATGTAGCATCCGGCATTGTTCACGTTGCATCTGTTTCCGGAGAAAGTGCCGGAGGCGACACCGTCGGCGGTATATGCAACAGCTTCGTTGAAGTCGCCGTCGATATAGATAGCGCGTCCGGCCGAATATACCCTTAGTTCACTGCCGGCAGTAAAGCCGACACCCGACGAGGTGTTTTCAATAACACCGTCCTTGTCGAAGAGCATCCATACGGGTTCGGTTGTAGGAGCTTCGTCAAAACCGGTAACAATGAGTATGTATTTCTTGTCGGCGTAAACGCCGCCATAGCCAAAGTTGAGTTCGCCGCTGTAGGTCTTCTTCACTCTGCGCTGCATGAACACATCATATATCCAGTCTTGCAGACGGTCCTCTTCCAGATATTTTTCGAAGTCGTATGTTTCTCCGTAATAAAGAGCATAGTTCTCCGATGCGTTGGTAGGTATGATGGTCATTTCAGCCGTGTATGTGGTCGAAGAGTAAGGCGCGTTCGAGCTGATTTTGTCCAGTCTCAGCTCAAATCCGAGGTCGAATGTATTGCGCGGAGCCGTGGTGAATGAGGTGTAGTAGACGGGAGAAGTGCGGTAGCCGCCGTCGTCCATGAGATATCCGTAGAGATAGTATTCGGTATCCCATTTGAGCGACGAAATGCCGGCAATTTCCGAGAGAGGGCCGTCGAGCGGCTTGAAGTTGAGGTCTCTTCGGGCAAAGACTTTCCAGTCGTAGTATCCCATAGTGGCTGCCTCCCAGCTGGGAATATTGTAGTTTTCATGTACTTTTTCGATGCCGCCCAACTCGGTAGCTCTGTCAGCGCTTATTACACCGAATATGTAAGGACGAGCCATGTCGAAGGAGTAAACAGATGCCGAAACTCCGCTGATAGTGGGGTCATATGCTTCGATGAACATTGCCTCGAAATTCTCGTCGACAGTGCTGAAGTCGGTGATTTCGGGCGATGTGGTCTCGTAGCGGCCCTCGATACCGTAGACAGCTACCTGCATAAAGGCATCAATCTTGATGTTGTCGAAGACAATAGTCTGCTCGCCGGTGTAGATGCGCTCTGCTTCTACAAGCTGACGCAGCTCATTGCGCATATATTCTTTCTCGGCAACGGGGTCTGTGAGGTCGTAGCGGTCGGTAATGTATTTATCGACAACAACAGCCGTATAGGCATCGTCGTTGGTGGGCTTTACTTTTACAGTCACCTTTTTTGTCTCGGGCTCGGTGCCGTCGTCAACCGACACAAGTTCTACAGAGAATGTGTTGTCGGAAATAATTGGGTCGGCGGTGCGTACGTCGATTTTTGTCACCGGAATATATAGCTTGCCGTTTTCGTCGAGCCCCAGTGCGTAGACAATGTAGTCGGAAGCAGGGTAGAGGTCGTCGAAGCCCCATGTGACGGTGCCTTTCTTGGCTGTCATCTGATAAATGGTAATCCAGTCTTGGTTGAAGAGCTCGGCGCCGGTCTTGAAGAAGTTGATCACCGCTTCGAGAATTTCGTCATCGCCCGGATATTGCGAAGCTTCGATGATATTTGCATACCAGTAGATATTATTGTCGGATGGAACGCCTTTCACAGTAATTATCTCGGGGTCTGTATAGGCGGTGGAAAGGTCGATGTGGGGAGTCTTTTCCTGGCCGTCGCTTATCTTGAAAGTCAGCACCACTTCGTCGTTAGAGCGGCCTACCTCGTGGTTGCCGCGCCAGCGAGTATCGCCAATAACGCCTTTGGGAATTGTAATGGTATACTTGCCATTGTATACCGGAGTCTGGAACGATGCGATGAATGTCGATTTGCCGGCTTCCATACCCGATAATGTGGTGATGGATGTCGTGCTTTCGAAGTCTCCGTCGACTTCCTTAAGAGTTACAACGTTGTTGTCGTCGAGCACCGCTTTAATGTCGGGCGTGTCGCAGATCAATATCATAGTCCCGAAGCTTGCTCCGACGCTAATGTTGGAGTCCGCATCGGGCTTGGGGGTGTAGAAATCGATGTCGAGGTCGTAGACCGCCGGCGGCACAATCGTATAAGAAGCTTCTACCGGAGCCTTGTTTGAGTCGCTTGAGTCGCCCTGAGTGCCGGTAAGCGCTTCTTCGGGGAAGGTCACTGTCGCTGTGATGTCCTCGTCGGAGTTGATTGCCGGATTGAAATTGACTGTGACTACGTTGTCGCTGCCGGTCGATACAACTGTATACGACGATTTGTCGACAGTAGTTTCGCCTGCTGTGACAACTACCGCGTCGGCGTCGACCGATACGGATGTAAGCGCGGTGAAGGTAAATGATACCGATGAGAGACTGGTGAGCAGAAGTTTTCCGTTGGGGTCGGCCGGCTCTGTCTCAAATGAGAAGTCGACCTCGCTCTGCGGAGTGCCTTCGGTGACTACGATGTCGATTCTCGGATTTTCGGCTATCACTGTTGAGTTTTCATCCAGGAGATTGAACAAGCCCGGGAGGAGTGTCACTTCCCAGCGTTCGTTGACCAGGCCGGTCTCGCCGCCTAAGTCGAGGTTCAGTGTGTTTCCATCGAACCCGGGATAAGCATATTCGGGCGTGAATATCTCGCCGTCTCGTTTGAATTCCACATAGTTCGATCTGTCGAAAAATGAGGGTATGAAAGCTATTGTATGTGCGTTTGTAAATTGGATGCTGATATTATAGAACTTTTCATCGCCGGGTTCGGGCGATGTGATCACATAGGCAAATGTGCCGTTGTTGTCTCCTCCGGCACGCGATTGTGCTTCGGAAGGCTGGCTTGCGTATGCTATAAAAGGCATCGCCAACATGATGGACAGTAGTAAAAGGGTAAATCGTTTCTTCATATTTTTCTTGGTTTAAACTAATGAAAAATGATTGGAAAAATCGTGTTTGTGTGGAAATGTGACTGGTTTTTGCTGGAATATTTGACGTTTTGGGTTTGGTTTGTCGCAAAGTTAATACAATTTGCGAAGCTGTCAATTAATCTCGGTGATTCTTGCGCAGTTTTACTATACAATACGACTACAATGCTGTTACAAATAAATTACAGTTTCAAAAGCATATAAAAACGCCCCCGGAAGCAGAAGCTTCCGGGGGCGTTGAGGACGAGCGGGTGCTGTCTTACTTTTCTTGTGCCCTTATCTAAGACTGTGGCTTTATTGCTTGTTGTAGAAGTCGAGAATGCGGGCGCGGAGCATTGCCTCGTATTTTGCCTGCACCTCATTTGCCAGAGCCGTGGTATAGTCCGATTTTGCCTTGGCGAACTCTGTGGCATTGGCCCTGCCGTTGTTGTACTTCACCTGCATGGCCTCGAAAGCCGCTTGTGCCGATGCCGTGGCGTGCGTGGCTGCCGAATGTTTTTTTTCGGCGCCGACGGCCTGGGTATAGGCCTGTGTTATAGCCTTGTAGAGGTTGTTGCGTGCGTCGTCGAACTGAAGTGCGGTGACAGCGGCCTGGGCTTTGGCCCGGCGGATGTTGTTGCGTGTGCCGAAGCGGTCGAAAATAGGCACGCTGAGAGAGAAGCCGATTGATTTGGAGAAATTGTGTCGCATCTGTGCTCCGAAGTTCTCGTTGTCTAAGCCAGATGTCTTGTAGTAGTTCGTGCCTACGCCTGCACTGAGCGACAGTGTGGGAATGTAGCCCGAGCGGGTCACGTCGATATACTTGTCGGCAGCTTCCTTTTCGATACGTCCGGCGCGTATGGAATGATTGTTTTGCATTGCATTGGCGAAAACCTCTTCCGGGTCGAGCAGGGGCAGACGTCCGTTGTTGAGCGGCAGCACCGAGAACTCTTCGGATGCCGGGAGATTCAGGAGTTGCGAGAGGTCGACAAGCGCGAGAATAGAGTCGTTTTCGGCGTTGACAACACTCAGTTCGTCGCGAGCTACCTGCGACTCGGCCTCGAAAATATCGAGTTCGGGGATTTTTCCGGCCTCGAGCAGCTGACGGCGACGTGCCAGTTCGTCGTTCGATATGGCAAGATTAATGTTTGCCACACGTAGCATCTCTGATGCGTAGAGAGCTTGGAGATAAGCTCCGATTACATTGAGTGTCACATTTTCTTTAGCCGCCTCGGTGCGTTCGACCAGCGCGCGGAGCGATATGCGCGAGTACTCGAGGTTGCGGATGGCACGCAAGCCCTGAAAAACCGGCATCGACAGCGACGCTCCAACAGAGAAAGAAGATGTGTTTCGGTTTGCGTATGTGTTGTCGGCGGTGAGGGCGCGGCCGAAGTTGAAGTTCTGAGAACTGTAGCCACTGAGCTGTGGCAAGAACTGATCTTTTGCCTCGGTGACGGAAAGTTCGCCCTGCTGTTGCGACACTATTCGCTGGCGCACTTCTATATTGTGGTCAATGGCATATGCTATGCAGTCGTCAAGCGACCATTGGCGCGCGGCAGCCGTTGTAGCAATGGCAGCAGCCGTGGTTATCAATAATAGTATGCGTTTCATTTCTGTGAGATTTCGTCGCCGCGCAGCACGGCGTTTTTATCAAATCCTTCTTTAACCTCGAGATTGATGCCGTCGCTCAGGCCGGCTTTGAATGCCGTTTTGGTGTAAACGTGCTTTGCCGAGTCGGCGAGTATATATACAAATGTGCTGTCGCCCTCGAAAACAACAACTCCTTCGGGCACGGAGAGCACATTTTCGGCCTTGTCGAGGATTACTGCGGCGTTGGCGCTGTATCCGGCACGGAGACCTTCGGCGCTGTCGAGCGTGAGGGCTGCTTTGATTTCAAAGGTATTGGCACCGCCGTTGTCGGTTCCTTTGGGCGAGATGTATTCGATAACGGCTGTGGGTGCGATGTCGGGCATAGCGCCGATTGTGATGTTCATGGGCATACCCACGCGGAGGCTTCCCACTTCAGTCTCATCGACGTTACCTATGAAAATAAGGTTGTTCATGTCGGCGATGGTCGCCACGGTGGTACCGTCGTTCATAGTGTTTGCCTGAATCACCGACGAGCCTACCTTCACGGGCACATCGAGAATCAGTCCGGTTATAGTGGCGCGGACGAGGGTGTTGCTTTCATTGGCGTTGTATTTCGACACGCCTTCGCGTATAATGGTATATGTGTCTTTTGCCGCCGAGAGTTCTTCGGTAGCTTTGTCGATATCTTTCTTTGCCGATTCAAATTCCTCACGCGAAATTACTTTCTTGTCATATAGCGCTTTTGCGCGGTCGTATTTTACCTGTGCGTCGTTGAGGTCGATTGTCGCAGAGTTTACGCGGCTCTGAGCCGACGAAAGTTGCGACGCTTCGGGAATGACCTTGATTTTTGCGATAATATCGCCTTCTTTCACAAACTCGCCGGCCTCCACACAGATTTCGCTGATAATGCCCGAAATCTGGGGTTTGATTTGAATTTCGTCGCGAGGCTCGATTTTGCCTGTGAGCACGGTCGAGCGCTCGATTGTTGTCTCTGTGGGATGCACATCGGCATAAAGAATCTCTTTCTCGCGTGAATTGAGATAGAGGAACACGAATGTACCCACGAACATCAGGACAATTATAGTCCAGAGCATGATACGGAATACTTTTTTCATCGTAGATTATTGTATTAACGGTTTTATTAAATTCTTATTTGTCGCGCAGAGCCTCGATAGGCTTGATGCGCATGGCTTTTATCGCAGGCAGCGTGCCGGCGAGCGAGCCAAGAATGAAAAATGTGAAAACAATGCCCACGGCCATGCCGAAACTCAGCTGGAAGCCTGCGTAGCCTAAAATGGGATTGTAGGTGATTTTGTCGGCTATATAGAGCACGAGCGTGGCGAAGCAAACGCCGCCGGTGCCCGATACGAGAGTGAGGAGCACGCTTTCGGAAAGTACCTGTCCGGTGATGTCGGCCGGTTTTGCACCTATGGCGCGGCGTATGCCGAACTCGTGCGTGCGCTCCTTAACTATAATCCACATTATATTGCCCACACCAATCACACCGGCCATAAGGGTGCCGAAGCCCACAAAGAATGCAAGCATTGATACGCCGAGGAATACTTTTGATATCATCTCGAACATCTCCGACAGATCCATGGTGCCTACAGCCTGCTCGTCGGACGGATGAAACGAGTGCAGCTGAGCCAGGGTGCGGCGTATGCTACTGAAGTTGTCCGAAGGCTTATGACCTCCGGTAGCGGTGAATACGAAATAATTGACATTGCGATGTGTCGACAGTGTCCTGCGCATAGTGGTGCCTGGCACGATGAATGATTCGTCGACACGTCCGCCGATTGAGGCTTCGCCCAACTGCGAGGCAACTCCGATAACGCGGAAGTATACACCGTTGAGGCTTATATATTTGCCCACGGGGTCAACTGCCCCGAAGAGGTCGTCGGCCCGGCTTTTGCCTATAACTGTCACTTTTGCCGACGACGAATAGTCGGCTTCGTTGATGAAGCGTCCTTTTTCGATGAGTGGTAGACATATACGGCCATAGTCGGGTTCTATACCTATGACAGTACCTGCGGCGCTTTTGTCGTTGTAGGCTGCCGTGCCGCTCATGTTGTTCACTCCGCTCGAATACTCTATGTAGGGAGCGTTTGTACGCACGGCCTTGAGGTCTTCTTCGGTGAGATTCCAGTAGCTGCCTTTGTTGAACCCTTTGTAAGACATTGAGCGGGCTCCGGGGAAAATGCCCCCCATATTGGTGGACAGGCCGGCAAAGTTGCGGCTCATAATGCCTTGAAAGCCGTTAGCTCCGCCCCAAAGCATGCCGAGCATGGCTGTGCCCCAGAAAATTCCGAAGGCCGTGAGGAATGTGCGGGTTTTGTTCCGGGCAAGGGTAGCGCCTATCTCTCGCCAGTTTTCGATGTCGAATATTCTTAGTTTCATTCGTCTCTGAGGGCTTCTACGGGTTTGACTTTGATTGCCTTGAGCGCAGGCAGCAGTCCGGCCAGAGCTCCTGCTATCACCAGGGTTATCGTTACTTGTACGGCAATGCTGATATCAACTGTCGGATTGCTTACGGGAGGATTGTCGGTATTGCTGAGTATGGCATCGATTGCCTGAAGCACAAGCATGCCCAGAAAAACGCCGGCATAGCCCGATATGGCCGTGATAGCCACGGATTCAGCCAGAATCTGTGTGAGAATCGAACGAGGTTTTGCTCCGATAGCACGACGGATGCCGATTTCATGAGTGCGCTCGCGTACCGACACGAACATGATGTTGCTCACGCCCACGATGCCGGTAAGCAGGGTGAATATGCCTATGACCCATGTGGCCCATTGAAGATAAATGAGTGCCTTGCCTGAGGAAATGCTTTGTGAGAGCCGATTCCATGTCCACAGAGCGCTATTGTCTTCCCGGTCAAAGCTATGCGTGGAGGCGAGTGTGGCGCGCAGACGTTCTTCGGCGGCATCGCCCTCTTCCTCGGTGACAATGCCTTCGTATTCCGCTGTCAGCGATTCCACGTTGTCGTCAAATCCCGTTATAGCCTTGTATGTGGTGTAGGGAACATAAGATCCAGTCTGCCAGCGGTGATTATAAACGCCGACGATATTCCAGCTCAGATCCATGCATCTGATGGTTTTACCCACCACATCTTCGGCTTTGGCGTCATTGCCGAAGAGTCTGTGCATGCTGTCCTCGCTTATGAGTATCGAACGTCGGCGGCCGCTGATGTCGGGGCCGTTGATTCTTCGTCCGGCAGTCATGGTGACGCGCGCCATGCTGAAGTCGGCCTCGGGGAAAACGGCATCAAATCCGCTCACAATACCTTTGGGGCCTATGATGTTTGCCGTGCTTGAGGCTGTGGTGCTCACTTGTGTCAGATTGATATTGTCTTTGTCTTTAGCCACAGCCGTCATGTCGCTTTCTTTCAAGTTGATGCGTCGTCCGGCCTTGTATCCTTTGTATCCTTTGCCGGTCATGCCTCCCCATACGACTATGGTGTTGTTGACGCTCGAGCCCATATTGTCGTTGAAAGAGTTCTGCACGCCGCGGGCCATGCCCAGCAGAATGATTAGCATGAACACACCCCATGCCACAGCAAGACCTGTGAGAAAAGTTCTCAGGCGGCTGTTGCGCAGAGTCTGGCCTATTTCGTGTATGAGGTCAAGCATTGTCGTTGAGAATTTGGCCGTCGGTGATACGGATTATTCGGTTTGTCGCGGCGCCTACATTGGGGTCGTGGGTCACAATCACGGTAGTCATACCTTCAGCGTTGAGGTCGCGGAAAATCTGCATCACCTCTTTTGACGTATGGGAATCGAGTGCTCCGGTGGGCTCATCGGCAAGGATGAGCGAGGGGTTTGTGACAAGTGCGCGAGCTATGGCTACACGCTGTTTCTGTCCGCCTGAGAGCTCGCCCGGCAGGTGTGTGGCACGGTCGGCGAGGCCGAGGCGTTCGAGCTGTTCCATTGCCATGGCGTTTCGTGTTTTGCGGCTTACGCCCTGGTAGAAGAGCGGCAGTGCTACGTTTTCGAGCGCATTCTTATAATTAATGAGATTGAACGACTGGAAAACGAAGCCGATAAGATGATTGCGCAACTCGGCGGCACGGTTCTCGTTCAGGTCGTGGATTGGCACCCCGTCGAGCACATAATCACCCGAGTCATAGCTGTCGAGGATTCCCAGTATATTGAGCAACGTTGATTTTCCGGAGCCCGAAGCTCCCATAATCGACACAAGTTCGCCACGCTGTATCTCAAGATTGATATCTTTGAGAACATGCAGAGGCACTACGCCGGGGTAGGTCTTGTTTACATCGCGAAGGGAAATGATAGTATCCATTTCATTAAATTCAAGATTTGTCATATGCTTCTATAGACGCAGTTAGAAAGAAAATATTACACGTGGACGCGATAATTATCTGATGCTATCGGCAGGCCGCATGTCTTTATAGACGTTAAGACAGGGTAGAAAATTACATTTTGCCACAATTTTTTTGAATATTTTTTCAAAAAGATGATAATAATTGTTTGTTAAAGAAATTTTGCTTAACTTTGCCCGTGTTAGTGCAAGGTCTTTTTCCAGTCTGCTCTCAAAGAGCCAATCATAAACCAAATTATATAATATGCGAAAAAAACTTTTACTCCTGTTGTTTGCGGCTGTGGCTATGGTCGCATCAGCAGCGTTGCCGCGCATAGGCGCATCGCAGGCTGCTGAGCTCGTGAAAGAAGGTAAGGCGATAAAAGTGTCGTCGAAGGTGCGCAGCCGCATGGCTGCCGATGCTTCGGATGCACGTTTTCACAAAGCCACACCTTCGAAACTGAAAACGAAAGTGGCAAGCCGTCCGGCAAAGGCGAAGTCACGTGTCAGCGCTCCGGCCCGTGTTACCTCGCGCGGTGCCAATCTCTATGGCTATGTCTATTTCAATCAAGAACTGATGTACGATGAAGATGCCGAGGTTGTGGGTCTCTACGAATTTCAGGGCGAAAGTCTCGAAAACCTGTGGTACGATGACATGTATGCCGAAGAGTATCTCTACTATGGCAGCGGATGGCTCCGCAACGGACATCTCTGCGGTTATGCGCCCGCATACTGGGGGCCCTACCTGGTAGCACTCTATTATTATGAATGCGATTTTGAGACAGGAGAGTTTATCGAAGGCTCCGATGTTGAGATAGAAAATATCGACAACGGCTATTTCTCGGTCTGCGCTTATAACGAAGACGATGACACAGTCTATGGCTTCGGTATTAACGGCGAAGGCGAGAATTATATTTTTGCAAAGACTCCGGGCTCAAATCCCGATGGATTTGAAGTCATCAAGACTATCGACATCGACGTTGAAAAAGAGGAGACTTGTCCCTATATCTGCTACAATGCGGCCGACAAGAACCTCTATGGTATCAACTACGAAGGCTGGCTGGTGCGTATAGCCGCCGACGGCTCGCTGGAGAAACTGTTTGATGTAAGCGAAATGGGTGAAACACTGTATCAGGGCACTATGGCATACAGCAACTCGGCTGCAGGTTTCTATGTGAACTATACTTCGGAAGAATCGTCAGAACTCTATTTCATTGATCCTGTCGCCAAGACAGTGACCAAAATCATTGACATGCCCGACGAGGATACATTAAGTATAATGATATGCACCGACCCGACCCGTGCTCCCGAGTCTCCGGAAGCACCTGTTGTGAAGGCATGTGATTTTGCCGACGGCGCAACATCGGGCACAATTACAATAGCGCTGCCCGTAAAGAATGTCAGCGGCGGCGACCTCTCGCCCGAAATATCGTGGACTGCCACTATCGACCGCGAAGTGTACAAGACCGGCAAGGCCGCTCCAGGTGAGAGTGTTGTTGTAGAGTTTACGAATCTGAGCGATGACATGCACGCATTCTCGTTCTACGCTACCGACAAAGACGCTGAAGGCACCTCGGCCAACACCCGTTTCTATGTGGGCAATGACACCCCGGTAGCTCCGGCATATGTGACTTTTGAGAATGGTGTTGCAAGCTGGCCCGCTGTCGATGAAGGCGTGCATGGCGGCTATGTCGATGCTTCGAAGGTGGAATATAATGTCTATCTCAATGATGAGCCGGTGGGCAAAACAGCCGGAACATCGATGACTGTGTCTCTGCCTGCCGATGCCGACCTTGCTGTCTACATTATATCTGTCGAAGCTACATGCAACGGCATGACATCGGCTCCGACCGGGTCAGACAAGGTTGTTGCTGGCAAACCCTTTACACCTGATGTAACTTTTGCCCCCACTCCTGAGGAAGCCGGGCTTTTCACTGTTACAGATGAAAACTACGACGACAGCAGCTGGGATTTCTATCCCGACTTCCGCGGCTCGACAGCATTTATCTGCTACTACTCGCTTGATGGTCCGTCAGACGACTGGCTCTTCCTCCCTGCAATCAACTTTGCAAGCAATAAGAACAAATATCGTCTCAAGTTCGATGTTGACCGTATGGGCAGCACTATTGACGGTGAGTACTACGAAGTATTCATTGGTTCCGAACCCGAAGCCGACGCAATGTCGCAGGAACTCATTGAGAAAACTAAAGTGGAATTTGCCAACGGACAAGAGCAGAAAGGCGACGTTTACTTCTCTGTACCTGAAGCCGGAGTATATTATATAGGCATACACTGTGTGTCGGATTATAACCGCTATGGCGTTATTGTCAACAATATCTCCGTTACCGACCCCGGCATCGTCGAAGTCTCGCCCGAAGCAGTTTCCGACATTGTAGCTGTCGCTGCCGAGCAGGGTGAACTCAAGGCCAATGTTTCTTTCGTCCTTCCGCAGAAGACCGTCGGCGGTGCTGATATTCCCGAAACAACAACAGTGTCGGCTACCGTCACAGGTGCCGAAAGCGTGGTCGTAAGCGGCAAGCCCGGTCAAAAGGTATCGGCCAATGTCGCTACCGTACAGGGCATCAACACCATTAGCGTTATCGCTTCGATTGACGGCAACAACAGCCCCGAGGCTACAGTGAAAGTTTACACTGGCGTAGACAATCCTGGCATGGTTCGCAATCTTGTTGTCACACCGTCTGACGATATGCTTAGCGCCGTAATGACATGGGAAGCTCCCGACGAAGGTGCCAACGGCGGTTATATAGTACCCGAGAATGTGGCTTATGAAATATGGGTTGATACCGGCTACGGTTTTGAGCCCTATGCAGAGCTCGGTAAAAACGTGTTCACATACACGTTCTCTATCCCGGCCGGTTCGGTTCAGGACTTCTACAAAATTGCAGTTGTTACAACCAACGAAGCCGGTCTGGCCGATTACCTCAACTCCGAAGCCGTGATTCTCGGAACTCCCTATGAGCTGCCTATCGCCGAGGACTTTGAGGAAGGCGAATACGAACCCCTCGCAATAAATCCCTGGGCTATCAATTATCCCACCGACGCCTGCACGAATCAGAAATGGAATTTCTCATCGATGGCCGAGATCTTCAACGACGATTTGTACACTACCAATGGCATCATGGGCTATCAGGCTTCGGCCAACGGTGCCGGACAGTTGTGCATGTCTATGCCGCGATTCACAACTGTCGGCCTCGAAAGCGCTACTGTTGAAATTGTGTTCTGGGGCGGCAACAAAGGTGCTGTGCCTTATGTGACAGCTACAGCCGCAGCAGCTCCTGATATTGTGGAGGTGCCGGGCAATGTGATCACAGCCGACAACCAGTGGAATACTCTCACCGCTTCGCTGCCCGGGTCGCTCCTCGGCAAAGGATGGGTACAAATCAACATCAATGGCAACGTGACAAGCACTGAGCCCTTCGTAATTATCGAAGAAGTTGCTGTCAAGGGCGTCACGGCGGGTGTTGCCGGTGTCGAGGCAAGCTCGAAGTCTATCGAAGGCGGCGAAGGTGTAGTGATTGTCCGCGGTTACGCCGGCGAGAGCGTGGCTGTGTTCACAATCGACGGCCGTACGCTTGCGTCGGTCGAGAGCGCATCCGACACAGTGACCATTGCCGCATCTGCTGCAATTTATGTAGTCAAGGCCGGCGATACTGTCCGCAAGGTGGTTGTAAAATAAGAAACCACACCATTAAATAAAAGAACAGGCCGTCTCACGACGGCCTGTTCTTTTTCTAAACCTTTAAAAATCTAATCCTATGAAAAAACAAAATTAATACTTACTTCTTTCTGCTGTTGCTATCGAATATACGTTTATAAAGCGATGAATGTTTCGTAGAGGGGTGCCCTGCTGTTGTTTTTTACTGATTTTTTGCACTAAAGCGGTGTTTTTTATCTAAATTTGCACTCAGATAGCAACGATATGTCGTATTTCAATGTCACAATATTAGGCTGCGGCTCGGCCACACCGACACTGAAGCACAATCCCAGTGCTCAGGCTGTGCGCTACCGCAACAAACTGATGCTCGTAGACTGTGCCGAAGGCACACAGCTTCAGTTGCGCCGCTATGGGCTGTCGTTTGCGCGAATCAGTGATATTTTCATATCGCATCTTCATGGCGACCATTTTCTGGGTCTGCCAGGACTGCTGTCGACCATGGCTCTGCACAATGTTGAGGGTGCGGTAACGGTGCACACCTTCGCCGAGGGAGCCGATATCCTCAGGCGTATACTCGATGTGTTCTGTAAGGAACGCACATTCAAAATCAACTACAACATAATCAATCCGTCGGCTCCGGGAGTCGTTTACGAAGACAATAACCTGCTAGTTACGGCCTTTCCGCTCTATCACCGCGTTCCTTGTGTCGGCTATCGCTTCGACGAAAAACCCAAAAAACGGCATATCAACGGCGAGGCCGCGAAGTTTTATAATGTGCCGGTATATATGTTGGAGAGCATACGCGAAGGCGCCGATTTCACCTGTGCCGACGGCAGGGTAGTGCCTAATGCGTGGCTCACGACAGATGCCGACGCGTCGAAAAGCTACGCGTACTGCAGCGACACGATGTTCGATACACGAGTCGCCGAGGCGGTGAAAAGTGTCGATGTGCTCTATCACGAAGCCACATATGGCGACGAGCGTGCATGTCATGCTGCACCGCGCGGACACTCCACAGCCCGCCAGGCCGGCGACATCGCCAGACTCGCCGGAGCCGGCCGTCTGGTGATAGGCCATTATTCAAAAACGATAGTCGACGAGACCGCCCTTGCCGCCGAGGCCGCCGAGAGTTTCGGACAGCCGGTAACAGCTGCGCGCGAAGGCCTTCAGATAGATTTGATATGACTCCCGACGAATATTTCATGCACCAGGCTCTCATCGAAGCTCGTATGGCTGCCGACGAGGGAGAAATTCCCGTGGGTGCGGTGGTTGTCGCAGCTGGCCGCATTATTGGCCGCGGGCACAATCAGACCGAACGTCTGCGCGACGTGACCGCCCATGCCGAGATGATTGCCATCACGGCTGCATCGCAGGCCATGGGAGGGAAATATCTGAGCGGTTGCTCACTTTATGTCACTGTGGAGCCTTGTGTGATGTGTGCCGGAGCAATCGGTTGGGCTCAGGTGTCGAGAATTGTTGTCGGCACTGGCGACTCGAAGCGCGGATATACCTCGGTGGCACGCCCCGGCGTCACGCCCTTTCATCCGAGAGCCGAAGTAGTGACGGGCGTTCTGGAAGACGAATGCCGCTTTCTGATGCAGGATTTTTTCCGTCGCCGGCGCAACAAACCCGATATCAAATAAACCGGCGCAGCCATGAGTATGTTTCTTCATTAAAAACGAAAGACAGATGCACTATTTCCTCATAGCCGGCGAAGCCTCCGGCGACCTTCACGGCGGCAATCTTATCGAAGCGCTCCGGCATCGCGACCCCGATGCGGTTTTTACTTTTCTTGGTGGCGATTGCATGGCCAGGGCCGCTTCGACTCAGCCTCTTGTACACTACCGCGAAATGGCCTATATGGGGTTCAGCGAAGTTGTGCGCAATCTGTCGAAGGTTATGGCCAATCTGCGCACGGCACGCAGGTCGCTGCTTATGGCTCAGCCCGACTGCCTCATTCTGATTGATTACCCGTCGTTCAACCTCAAGGTGGCCGCTACGGCTTTCAAGGCCGGTATACCTGTTTACTATTACATCTCTCCCAAAATCTGGGCGTGGAAAAAATGGCGAGTGCGCGACATCCGTCGCATGGTTCGCAAGGTGTTTTCAATTCTGCCTTTCGAGCCTGCGTTCTACCGCGAAAACGGTTTCGACTCGCTGTATGTGGGAAACCCTTCGGTGGCTGAGGTGGATGCACGCCTGAAAAACCTGTTGCCACGGGAGGAATTCCTGAAAAAATTTGGCTTGCGCGACCGTCCGCTGGTGGCTCTTATGCCGGGCAGCCGCTTTGGCGAAATACGCAACAATCTTGCCGTGATGAATCTTGCTCTCAACCAATATCCCCAGTACCGCGGCGTGATAATCGGTGCTCCCGGAATCGACGATGAGGTCTACAAGGCGTGTGGAGCCGGTATGTTGCCACTTCTGCGAGTCGAAAGCGCGGTTGATGTGCTTGCGCATTGCCGTGCTGCATTGGTCACCTCGGGAACGGCGACGCTCGAGACGGCTCTTGTGGGCGTTCCTCAAGTGGCGCTGTATCGTGGCAACGGCACGAAAATCACATATGAAGTGATGAAACGTGTGCTCGACATCGATTTCGTAACTCTTCCCAATCTTATTGCCGGCCGGGAAATTATTCCAGAAATGCTCATGCATTATTGCTCTCCGTCGCTCGTGGCTGAGAAAATCGGTCCCTTGCTCAGGGATACTTCGGAGCGTCGGGCACAGCTAGACGGCTATGCCGAAATGCGTCGCATTCTCGGCACTGCAGATGCGGCCGACAATACGGCCGGAGCCATTCTGAATGACTTAAGGCGCTGAGTCCGTGCTCCGGTTCTAAGAGCCTGCCATACACACTTTTACAACTACTATAAACGACGCTAGCACTACCACAAGTACACCTGCGGCAATGGTTGCTGTTATTGCCAGCCGTCTCAGTGAGCGTTCGTTGACATATGCTCCACGGAAACCGGCCACGACAGCGGCAATGCCGAGACCAAGGGCCACGTAGCCGCTGTAGTCATTGCTTAGAATCATCAGTGCCATCCACGAAAGCATGGCGAGAATGACAGATATCCACACCGGCCACTTCTTTGAGGCCGGTGTCTTGGTCTTGATGCCCTCGGTGGGCTCTTCTACAGTGTGTTTGTCAGTATCGTTCATTTCATTATTTTCTATCAGGCGCAGGCGTGTAGGAACTGACCGGATAGCCATAGCTCCGACGGCCTTTTATAAATATGACAAATATATTTTAAAAAAGTTTAAAGCAAGGCCAATTTTTTTGTCTGAGCCACGCTGGTGCAGGGTAGCGGGCAGCGAAATGAGGTGCAGACAGATTGTGAAAACTTGTGCAAAACTTGCCTGGAGAAAAATTGTGAATAAAAATGCTAAAACATTTGGCTATTAGCCGAATAATTGCTAACTTTGCGGCGTTGAACAGTGCGCTTCAATGCCGCTCCGTCGCTAAGTTGTTGTACAGCAGCGTGATGGGCGCTTTATGGGTGTATGTCCTGTGTGCGCGTTCGATGACAAAAACGAGAAAACGAATATAAGATATTAAAAGTAACAAAGCAAACCAACTAAGATGCCTACTATTCAGCAATTAGTACGAAAAGGACGCGTGGCGTTGGAAGACAAGAGCAAGAGCCCCGCTCTCGACTCGTGTCCTCAGCGTCGTGGCGTTTGTGTGCGTGTGTACACCACCACTCCCAAGAAGCCTAACTCGGCAATGCGTAAAGTTGCCCGTGTGCGCCTCACCAACGGTAAGGAAGTCAACTCTTACATTCCCGGCGAAGGCCACAACCTGCAGGAGCACTCGATTGTGCTCGTTCGCGGCGGTCGTGTAAAAGACCTTCCTGGTGTACGCTATCACATCGTTCGTGGTACTCTCGATACCGCAGGTGTGAAAGACCGCACTCAGCGCCGTTCGAAATACGGTGCCAAGCGTCCCAAGGCCGGTGCTGCCAAGAAGTAATTCGCCGTACGTTTTTCCTTCGAAATGAAGGGCCCGGCGGGTGAAGCAATCTTATAGCACCCGAGTAAAAATCAATTTTTAAACTCGTTTTTGCATTTCTTGCAGCTGTCCTTTATGGTTGAGTAAGCAACGCGGCAGAGGCCGCACCGCTGAAGAAAAACGAAGAAAGCAACCAAGCAATCAAAAACAAAAACACAAAAACCTCTAATGAGAAAGGCAAAGCCTAAAAAAAGGATTATTCTCCCTGATCCTGTTTATGGTGACGTGCGTGTGACCAAATTTGTCAACCACCTCATGTATGACGGTAAGAAAAATACCGCTTTCGCAATTTTCTATAGCGCCCTCGAGACAGTGAAGGCAAAACTCCCCAACGAAGAGCTTGCTGCTCTCGATATCTGGAAGAAAGCTCTCGAGAACGTAACACCTTTGGTAGAAGTCAAGAGCCGCCGTGTGGGCGGTGCGACATTCCAGGTGCCCACCGAGATTCGCGCAGACCGCAAAGAATCTATTTCAATGAAAAATCTTATCGCTTACGCACGCAAGCGCGGCGGCAAAACAATGGCCGACAAACTTGCTGCTGAAATCGTCGACGCTTTCAACAACCAGGGCGGCGCATTCAAGCGTAAGGAAGATATGCACAAGATGGCCGAGGCCAACCGTGCTTTCGCTCACTTCCGTTTCTAAACGATTTTCCGTTGATTATAAATTCTCAATACAACTAAAATGTCTACAAAAGACGCACATCTTAAATATACGCGTAATATCGGCATCATGGCTCACATCGATGCCGGCAAGACCACCACATCGGAGCGTATCCTTTTCTACACCGGTCTTACCCACAAAATCGGTGAGGTGCACGATGGTGCCGCCACAATGGACTGGATGGCACAGGAGCAGGAGCGCGGTATCACAATTACCTCTGCTGCTACAACGGCTTTCTGGAACTACAACAACGAAAAATATAAAATCAACCTCATCGACACTCCGGGACACGTCGACTTTACTGTCGAGGTAGAGCGTTCGCTCCGTGTACTCGACGGTGCTGTGGCTGCTTTCTGCGCTGTTGGTGGTGTTGAACCCCAGTCGGAAACCGTATGGCGTCAGGCTGACAAATACAACGTGCCCCGTATTGGTTACGTAAACAAAATGGACCGCTCGGGCGCTAACTTCTATGAAGTTGTCCGTCAGGTGCACGATGTACTCGGCGCAAATCCCTGCCCCATTGAAATTCCTATCGGCAGCGAAGAAACTTTCAAAGGCGTAGTCGACCTTATCAAGATGAAAGCCGTGCTCTGGCACGACGAAACCATGGGTGCCGACTATACCCTCGAAGAGATTCCGTCGACTCTCGTTGACGAAGCTGAACAGTGGCGCGACAAGATGCTTGAGAAAATCGCCGAATATGACGACGATCTCATGGCTAAATATTTCGACGATCCCTCTACTATCACAGAAGAGGAAATCAAGCGCGCTCTTCGCAAGGCAACTCTTTCAATGGACCTCGTGCCCATGATCTGCGGTTCGTCGTTCAAGAACAAAGGCGTTCAGTATCTGCTCGACGCTGTATGCGCATACCTCCCCAGCCCTATTGATACAGGTGATGTTGAAGGCCGCGCTGTAGACAACCCCGACGAAGTAGTTACCCGCACTCCCTCGAGCGACTCGCCTCTGTGCGCTCTCGCGTTCAAGATTGCAACCGACCCCTATGTAGGTCGTCTCACATTCTTCCGCGTCTACTCCGGCGACATGGTAGCCGGCAGCTATATCTACAATACCCGTTCGGGTAAGAAAGAGCGCGTATCGCGTCTCTTCCAGATGCACTCCAACAAACAGAACCCCATGGAAGCTATCGGCTGCGGTGATATCGGCGCAGGTGTAGGTTTCAAAGATATCCGCACCGGTGATACACTCTGCTCGGAAGACGCTCCTATGGTTCTCGAAGCAATGGAATTCCCCGATCCCGTTATCGGTATCGCAGTAGAACCCAAGACTCAGAAAGACCTTGACAAACTCGGCGTTGGTCTCCAGAAACTTGCCGAAGAAGACCCCACATTCCGTGTTGAAACCAATGAAGAGACCGGACAGACCGTTATCTCTGGTATGGGCGAGCTTCACCTCGACATCATCATTGACCGTCTTCGTCGCGAATTCAAGGTAGAGTGCAACCAGGGTCGTCCTCAGGTTACATACAAAGAAGCTATCACACGTCCTGTCGAGCTCCGCGAAGTATTCAAGAAGCAGACCGGTGGCCGTGGTAAATTCGCCGATATCATCGTTCGTATCGAACCGGTTGACGAAGGTTTCGACGGCAGCCTCCAGTTCGTTGACGAAGTCAAGGGCGGTAACATTCCTAAGGAATTCATCCCCTCGATTCAGAAGGGCTTCCAGACCGCTATGAAGAACGGTGTGCTTGCCGGCTTCCCCGTAGAGCACCTCAAAGTAACAGTTCTCGACGGTTCGTTCCACCCGGTCGACTCCGATCAGCTTTCGTTCGAACTCTGTGCAATCCAGGCATTCAAGAAAGCCAGCGAAAAGGCAGGTCCCGTGCTCATGGAGCCTATCATGAAGATAGAAGTCGTTACCCCCGAAGAATCGATGGGCGACGTAATCTCCGACCTTAACAAGCGTCGCGGTCAGGTAGAGGGCATGGAAAACAGCCGCTCGGGCGCACGCGTTGTGAAAGCCAAGGCACCTCTTGCCGAAATGTTCGGCTATGTGACAGCCCTCCGTACAATCACCTCGGGCCGCGCAACCAGCACAATGTCGTTCTCGCACTACGCTGAAGTCTCCAACTCTATCGCCAAAGAAGTACTCACCGAGTGCCAGGGCCGTGTAGACCTCATCAAATAATAAAATACATACAAAATATATGAACCCCATTATCCGTATCAAACTTAAATCTTACGACCACAGTCTCGTCGATAAGTCGGCCGAGAAAATCGTAAAGACAGTGAAGTCGATTGGAGCGGTCATCAGCGGTCCCATTCCCCTGCCCACCCACAAGCGTATCTTCACAGTCAACCGCTCTACCTTTGTCAACAAGAAGAGCCGCGAACAGTTCGAACTCAACTGCTACAAGCGTCTCATCGACATCTACAACGCTACTCCCAAGATTGTAGACGCGCTGATGAAGCTCGAACTTCCCAGCGGTGTAGAAGTAGAAATCAAGTGCTGATACGCACAACGCTAAAGTCACCTCACAAAAACAACCAATATACAAATTAACAGAGAAATGCCAGGATTAATTGGAAAGAAAATCGGAATGACATCCGTTTTCAGTGCCGACGGCCGCAATGTGCCGTGCACTGTCATCGAAGTAGGTCCTTGTGTTGTCACTCAGGTTAAGACAGAAGCCACCGACGGCTACGAGGCACTCCAGCTCGGTTTCGAGGATATCAAGGAGAAGCACCTCACACAGCCCCAGCTCGGTCACTTCAAGAAAGCCGGAGTGGCTCCCAAGCGTCACTTGGCCGAGTTCAAAGGATTTGGTAACGCATACGCTCTCGGCGACACAATCGGCGCCGACTTCTTCACCGAAGCTGACTTTGTCGACGTAATCGGCACCAGCAAAGGTAAGGGTTTCCAGGGTGTAGTGAAGCGTCACGGATTCGGCGGTGTCGGCCAGGCCACACACGGTCAGGACGACCGTCTCCGCGCTCCCGGTTCGGTAGGTGCCTGCTCTTACCCCGCAAAGGTGTTCAAAGGCATGCGCATGGCCGGCCAGACAGGCAACGAACGCGTCACAGTACAAAACCTTCAGATTATCAAAGTGATTCCCGAGCACAACCTTATCATGATTAAGGGCTCGATTCCCGGAAGCAAAGGTTCAATCGTCTTAATTGAGAAATAAACATGGAACTCGCAGTATACAACCAGCAAGGCCAGGATACAGGCCGCCGCGTAACCCTCAACGACGAGGTATTCGCAATCGAGCCCAACGAGCACGCCCTTTATCTCGACGTTAAGCAGTACCTTGCCAACCAGCGCCAGGGCACACACAAATCGAAAGAGCGCAGCGAGCTCAGCGGCTCAACCCGCAAGCTTCACAAGCAGAAAGGCGGCGGCGGCGCGCGTATCGGCGATATCAACTCGCCCGTACTCGTAGGCGGCGCACGCGTTTTCGGACCCCGTCCCCGCGACTACCGCTTCAAGCTCAACAAGAAGCTCAAAGACCTCGCACGTCGTTCGGCACTCAGCCTCAAAGCTGCTGCCGGTGAGATTATTGTGGTAGACAACGTTACATTCGAAGCTCCCAAAACTAAAGAATATATAAATTTTGCTAAAAATATTAAAGTTGAAGGCAAAAAAGTACTTCTCGTTTTGTCGGAAAAGAATAATAACGTACTTTTGTCAATGCGTAATGTGCCCGATGCCAGACTGATGGCAGCATCGGACATAAATACGTATGCAGTACTCAACAACAACGCGCTGGTTCTCACCGAGGGCAGCGTTGACGTGCTTAATAAACTCTAACACGGAGACCACACACAATGGAAATTTCAATCACCCCCATAATTACCGAGGCAGCAACTAAGCTTACCGAAAAGCGCAATTGCTATACCTTCCGCGTGTCGCCTTCTGCAAACAAGTGCCAGATTAAATCGCTGGTCGAGCAGCTCTACGGCGTAAAAGTGGCTAACGTCAACACCGCCGTCATGCGCGGCAAGAACAAATCACGCTGGACTAAGAGCGGCCTTCTCAAAGGCAAAACAAGCCGTTGGAAGAAAGCTTATGTAACCGTCGCCGACGGCCAGTCCATCGAATTCTTCAGCAACATCTAACAACAATGGCAGTAAGAAAATTCAAGCCCACCACCCCTGGGCAGCGTCACAAAGTCATCGGTGTGTTTAAAGGTACAATCACTGCTACCACACCGGAAAAATCTCTTACAGTCGGTAAGCGTGCCACCGGCGGCCGTAATAGCGAAGGCCATCTCACCGCCCGATACCTTGGCGGTGGTCACAAACGCAAATACCGTATCATAGACTTTAAGAGAAATCGCGACGGCATACCCGCAACAGTCAAGACTATCGAGTACGACCCCAACCGTTCGGCCCGCATAGCCCTGCTTTGCTATGCTGACGGTGTGAAGACCTACATCATCGCCCCCAACGGCCTTCAGGTAGGTGCCACACTCCTCAGCGGTCCCGATGCAGCACCCGAAGTCGGCAACACTCTTCCCCTGAGCAAGATTCCTGTCGGCACCGTTATCCACTGCATCGAGCTTCGTCCCGGCCAGGGTGCCTTCATGGCACGTTCTGCCGGCACTTTCGCCCAGCTCGTTTCCCGTGAAGGAAACTATGCTATCATCAAATTACCTTCGGGCGAGACCCGCAAAGTGCTTGCCGAGTGCCGTGCCACTGTAGGCACCGTAGGCAACAGCGAGCACTCGCTTGAGAGCTCCGGCAAGGCCGGTCGCAGCCGCTGGCTCGGCCGCCGTCCGCACAACCGTGGTGTTGTGATGAACCCTGTAGACCACCCCATGGGCGGTGGCGAAGGCCGCGCTTCCGGCGGTCATCCCCGTTCGCGCAAAGGCCTCTACAGCAAAGGTCTCAAGACTCGTTCGCCCAAGAAGCTTTCGAACAAGTACATCATCGAGAGAAGAAAAAAGAAGTAATCTGAAATAGCATTCAATATGAGCCGTTCATTAAAAAAAGGTCCCTTCATCAGCGTTAAGCTCGAAAAGAAAGTGGCCGCCATGGCAGCCTCCGGAAAGAGCAACGTAATCAAGACCTGGAGCCGTGCTTCCATGATTGCTCCCGAATTTGTGGGTATGACTTTCGCCGTTCACAACGGCAACAAGTTCATCCCCGTATATGTGACCGAAAACATGGTAGGCCACAAACTCGGTGAGTTCGCCCCCACCCGCACATTCCGCGGTCACTCAGGCAACAAGAAGAAATAAGGGCCCGAAAAATTTAACAATCGATTAAAAGAGACGACCAAATAACAATGGGCAAAAGAAAAAGAATATCAGCCGACCAGCGCAAGGAGGAAAACAAGAGCATTGCTTTTGCAAAGCTCCTCAACGTTCCGACCTCTCCCCGCAAAATGCGCCTGGTAGCCGACATGGTTCGCGGTAAAGAAGTATTCCGCGCACTCGGCATACTCAAGTTCTCTAACAAAGAGGCTTCTGCACGCGTCGAGAAACTCGTACGCTCGGCCGTAGCCAACTGGGAACAGAAAAACGAGCGCAAAGCCGAAGACGGCGAGCTCTTCATCACCACTATCAAAGTCAGCTGCGCTCCCATGCTCAAGCGCCTCCGCACTGCCCCCCAGGGCCGCGGCTACCGCATCCGCAAGCGCTCCAACCACGTTTACGTGGAAGTTGACACTATCGAAAAAAACGAAAAAACCGAGGCATAACCAATGGGACAGAAAGTTAATCCTATAAGCAACCGCCTGGGCGTAATCCGCGGCTGGGACTCCAACTGGTCGGAAAAAGGCAAATACCCCGACAACATCCTCGAGGACTATAAAATCCGCGAATACCTCAACGTGCGTCTGGCAAAATGCAGTGTCTCGCGCATCGTTATCGAGCGTACGCTCAAGCTTATCACCATCACCGTCTGCACCTCGCGTCCCGGCCTCATCATCGGCAAGGGCGGCCAGGAAGTAGAGAAGCTCAAAGAAGAGCTCAAGAAAATCACCGACAAAGACGTACAAATCAATATCTACGAAGTAAAGCGTCCCGAACTTGACGCCGAAATCGTAGCTTCGACCATCGCACGTCAGATTGAAGGCAAAGTGGCTTACCGCCGCGCCGTCAAGATGGCAGTCGCATCGACAATGCGTGCCGGAGCCGAAGGCATCAAGATTCAGGTGTCGGGCCGTCTGAACGGTGCCGAAATGGCACGTTCGGAGATGTTCAAAGAAGGCCGCACCCCGCTGCACACCCTTCGCGCCGATATCGACTACGCTCTCGTAGAGGCACACACCAAAGTAGGTGCCGTAGGTGTGAAAGTATGGATTTGCCGCGGTGAGGTATATGGCAAGCGCGACCTCGCTCCCCAGTTCAGCACACAGCAGAAGGAGTCTCGTCCCGCCGGTGGCCGTCGCGACCGCGAGCGCCGCAACTTCCGCTCACAGAAACCCACCCGTTAACTCTGAAAGCATAAAACTATGTTACAGCCTAAGAAAACAAAATTCCGCCGCTCACAGAAGGGCCGTCAGAAAGGCAACGCCCAGCGCGGCAACCAGCTTGCTTTCGGGTCTTTCGGCATCAAGACTCTTGATACCAAATGGATTACCGGCCGTCAGATAGAGGCTGCCCGTATCGCCGTTACACGTCACATGCAGCGTCAGGGCCAAATCTGGATTCGCATATTCCCCGACAAGCCTATCACCCGCAAGCCTGCCGACGTCCGAATGGGTAAAGGTAAAGGTAATCCCGAAGGATTCGTCGCACCTGTTACACCGGGCCGCATACTTATCGAAGTTGAAGGCGTAAGCTACGACATCGCAAAAGAAGCACTTCGCCTGGCAGCACAGAAACTCCCCGTGCTGACCAAATTTGTCGTTCGCCGCGACTATGACCCCTCTCAAAACGTGTAATAAGCTATGAAGAAAGAAGAAATCCGCGAAATGTCCACCGCTGACCTCAAAGAGCGTCTGGCCCAGCTTCAGAAGGAATACCTTCAGCAGAACGCCACCCACGCTGTCACTCCCCTGGACAATACCGCCAAGATAACCGCCGACCGCCGCACTATCGCACGTGTGAAAACAGAGCTCCGTCAGCGCGAACTCAACAACAAATAAGCAACGCCAACAATGGAAGAAAAACGTAACCTGCGAAAAGAACGCATCGGCGTGGTCTCCAGCAATAAAGGCGACAAGACTATCACCGTCACCGTCAAGTATAAGGAAAAACACCCTATCTACGGCAAGTTCGTCAACAAGACCAAAAAATACCACGCACACGACGAGAAAAACGAGTGCTCAATCGGCGACACCGTTCGCCTGATGGAGACCCGTCCTCTGAGCAAGACCAAGCGCTGGAGATTAGTTGAAATCATCGAAAAAGTTAAGTAAAAATGATACAGACCGAATCACGTCTCAACGTGGCCGACAACAGCGGCGCAAAAGAAGTTCTGTGCATTCACGTACTCGGCGGCACCGGACGCCGCTACGCTTCGGTAGGCGATGTTATCGTTGTCACCGTAAAGAGCGCCATCCCCGGTGCTGAAGTGAAGAAGGGCACAGTATCTCGTGCTATGGTTGTCCGCACCAAGAAAGAAGTGCGCCGTCCCGACGGTTCATATATCCGCTTCGACGACAACGCTTGCGTGCTCCTCAAAAACGACGGCGACCTGCGCGGCACACGTATCTTCGGCCCCGTAGCCCGCGAGCTCCGTGCCAAGAACATGAAAATCGTTTCACTCGCTCCCGAGGTACTCTAATCATTAACAATCAAGAACCGCTATGAGCAAGATAAACATTAAAAAAGGCGACACAGTCGTTGTCATTGCCGGCGAAGACAAGGGCAAGACCGGTCGCGTGCTGGCCGTGCTCCGCGACAAGAACCGTGCAATCGTCGAAGGCGTAAACATCGTCACCAAAGCCACCAAGCCCACCGCACAGTATCCCCAGGGCGGCCTGGTGAAGAAAGAAGCCCCCATTCACATCTCTAACATCAACCTGGCCGATCCCAAATCGGGCAAACCTACCCGCATCGCTATCAAGCGCGAAAACGGCAAGGTTATCCGTATCGCTAAAAAATCCAATCAGGAAATCAAATAATGAGCACCACACTGCAAAAAGACTACAAGGAGCGCATCGTTCCGGCTCTCGAGCGTGAGTTCAACTATACAACTGTGATGCAGGTGCCCCGCCTTGAGAAGATTGTTATCAATCAAGGCATCGGCGAAGCAACTCAGGACAAGAAACTCATCGAGACCGCAATCAACGAGCTTACCGCCATCACCGGTCAGAAAGCCGTTGCAACGCTCTCGAAGAAGGATATCTCCAACTTCAAGCTCCGCAAAAAAATGCCCGTCGGCGTACGTGTCACACTCCGTCGCGACAAAATGTACGAATTCCTCGAGCGCCTCATCCGTGTCGCTCTTCCCCGTATCCGCGACTTCAAGGGTATCGAAGGCAAGCTCGACGGCCGTGGCAACTACACACTGGGTATCACCGAGCAGATTATCTTCCCCGAAATTAATATCGACCAGATAAACAAGCTCATGGGTATGAACATCACATTCGTTACCACCGCCAATACCGACGAAGAAGGATACGCACTGCTCAAGCACTTCGGCCTCCCCTTCAAAAACGCTAAAAAATAAAGAAGCAATATGGCTAAAGAATCAATGAAAGCCCGCGAGGTAAAGCGCCAGAAACTCGTCCAGAAATACGCCCAGCGTAAGGCCGAGCTCAAAAAAATCGTCAATGAAGGCAACCAGCCCGACGACGAGAAGCGCGCTGCAGCCTACGAAGCCGCCCAGGCTCTCCAGAGCATGCCCAAAAACGCATCTTACATCCGTCTGCACAACCGCTGCTCAATCACCGGTCGTCCCAAGGGTTACATGCGTCAGTTTGGCATCTCCCGCATCCAGTTCCGCGAAATGGCCTCACAGGGCCTTATCCCCGGCGTTAAAAAGGCAAGCTGGTAATCACTCTCCCCGGCTTGCCCCTTTCCGGGCAGGCGGCGAGGCCAATCCGCCCGTGGCGGATATTGACCGCACCGCATCCGAGAGTATTAAATATTGTTGGGCATTCCGGCCCAATCAATTTAAACAATCATAACAATGACTGACCCAATAGCAGATTATCTCACAAGATTGAGGAACGCTATCAAAGCCAACCACCGAGTAGTGGAAGTTCCCGCCTCAAACTTGAAGAAAGAGATTACAAAGATTCTCTTTGAACAAGGCTATATTCTTAACTACAAGTTTATAGACGGCGAAAACAATCAGGGCCTCATCAAAATCGCCCTCAAATACGACCCGGCAGACCGCGTGAGCGCCATCAAAGGCCTCAAGCGCGTATCGCGTCCCGGTCTCCGCCAGTACACAGGATACAAAGACATGCCTCGCGTGCTCAACGGCCTCGGCATCGCCATCCTGTCGACCTCACAAGGCGTCATGACAAACAAAGCAGCTGCCGAGAAGAAAATCGGCGGCGAAGTACTTTGCTACGTATATTAATCAACCCGTTAAAAATTATCGATTATGTCTAGAATTGGTAAAGCCCCTATCGCGATTCCCGCAGGCGTAACAGTGACGGTTGATGAGAAAAACCACGTCGTGACCGTCAAAGGAAAATACGGTGAATTAAGCCAGAAATATCATCCCGACCTCACCGTCACCGTCGCAGACAATCAGATTCTTGTAACCCGTCCGAGCGACGACATCGAGCACCGCTCCCAGCACGGCCTCTACCGTGCCCTTTTCCACAACATGGTAGAAGGTGTGCATCAGCGCTACCGCAAAGAAATGGAGCTTGTAGGTGTAGGCTATCGCGCCAGCGCCGCAAACAACGTTCTCGAGCTCGCCCTGGGCTACTCGCACGCCATATATCTCAAGCTTCCGCCCGAAGTGACCGTGGAAGCAAAGTCGGAGCGTAACAAAAACCCGCTTATCATCCTTGAGAGCGACGACAAGCAGCTCCTCGGCCAGGTATGCGCAAAGATTCGCTCATTCCGCAAGCCCGAACCTTATAAGGGCAAAGGTATCAAGTTCGTCGGCGAAATCATCCGCCGCAAGTCCGGCAAGAAGGCCGGCGCCAAATAACAAATAAGAGCAAGTCATGATTTCAAAGATAGCAAGACGAAATAAAATCAAGACACGTATCCGCGGCAAAATCTCCGGCACCGCCGAGCGTCCGCGCATGACCGTCTTCCGCAGCAACAAACAGATTTACGTGCAGATTATCGACGACCTCGCCGGCCGCACACTCGTTGCTACAAGCTCCAAAGGCCTCGACATGAAGGCCACCAAATGCGAAATCGCAGCCGCCGTAGGCACTGCAATCGCAGCCAAAGCCCTCGAAGCAGGCATCACCGAAGTGGTATTTGACCGCAACGGTTACCTCTTCCATGGCCGTGTTAAATCTCTCGCTGATGCTGCACGCAGCGCCGGCCTCAAATTCTGATAAACTATGGCTAAAAGAAACAACAGAGTAAAGACAACCGGCGACCTCGACCTCAAAGACCGCCTGGTAGCCATCAACCGCGTTACCAAAGTAACCAAAGGTGGCCGTACTTTCACCTTCTCGGCCATTGTCGTTGTCGGTAACGAAGACGGCATCATCGGCTGGGGTCTTGGCAAAGCCAACGAAGTACAGGCAGCTATCGCCAAAGGCGTAGAGGCTGCAAAGAAAAACCTTATCCGCGTGCCCGTTCACAAAGGCACCATTCCCCACGAGCAGGTGGCTAAATTCGGCGGTAGCCGCATTATCCTGAAGCCCGCAAGCCACGGTACCGGTGTGAAAGCCGGTGGTGCTATGCGTGCCGTGCTCGAGAGCGTGGGTATCACCGACGTGCTCGCCAAATCCAAAGGTTCGTCGAACCCCCACAACCTCGTCAAGGCCACAATCGCCGCTCTCGATGAAATGCGTTCGCCCGCCCAGGTGGCACAGAACCGCGGTATATCGGTTGAGAAAGTGTTCAAAGGCTAACCCGTAAAACAACACTTAACATGGCACAGATTAAAATCAAACAAATAAAGAGCCGCATCAACTGCCCCGCCGTTCAGAAGCGCACACTCGATGCCCTCGGCCTCAAGAAAATGAATCACACCGTGGTGAAAGAAAACACACCCTCTGTGATGGGTATGGTAAACCAAGTCCGTCACCTCGTAGAAGTGACGAACGCTTAAAAACGACCAGCACAATGAAATTAAGCAATCTTCAGCCCGCTCCCGGCTCAGTAAAGGCCGGCAAACGCATCGGCCGCGGTCCCGGCTCCGGTAAAGGCGGCACATCGACCCGTGGTCACAAAGGCGCCAAGTCGCGCTCGGGCTACAAGCGTAAAATCGGCTTCGAGGGCGGTCAGATGCCCCTCCAGCGCCGCGTGCCCAAATTCGGCTTCAAGAACTTGAACCGTGTTGAATACAAAGCTATCAACCTCACCCTCATCGCAGCACTTGCCGAAGCACGTCAGCTTCAGAAAGTGGGCATCGAGGAGCTCCGCGAAGCAGGCTACCTCCGTCGCGGCCAGCTTGTGAAGGTGCTCGCCGTAGGCACGGTCAACACTCCTCTCACCGTTGAAGCCAACGCATTCTCCGCAGCAGCTAAAGCAGCTATCGAGGCTGCCGGCGGAAATGTTCAAACCATCTGATTATGAGATTTATAGAAACCCTTAAAAATATCTGGACAATCCAGGAGCTTCGCCAGAGGCTGCTCATAACACTCTTGCTGGTATTCATCTACCGTCTCGGTTGTTATGTAGTGCTCCCCGGCATCTCCCCTTCTGACATAGACGCCCTTGCAAACTTCACAAACAAGAGCGGCCTCATGCAGTTGCTGGATATGTTCTCCGGAGGTGCTTTCTCACAGGCATCTATCTTCGCACTCGGCATCATGCCCTATATCACGGCATCGATTGTCATACAGCTGTGCGGCATGATACTGCCTTCGTTCCAGAAGATGCAGCGCGAGGGTGAAAGCGGACGTCAGAAACTCAACCAGTACACCCGCTACCTCACCGTGCTCATCCTCTTCCTTCAGGCTCCCGCTTACCTGATTAACCTTCAGGTGCAGGTAAACGGAGCCGCAAACGGAAGCACTCTCCAGCTCGGTTTCTGGACAGTAGTTTATCTCACTATAATCCTTGCAGCAGGTGCGATGTTTATCATGTGGCTCGGTGAGCGTATCACCGACCGCGGCGTGGGCAACGGTATATCGTTCATCATCCTCGTCGGTATCATCGCACGTCTTCCGGGAGCTCTCTACTATGAATTCGTAAGCCGTCTTCCGGGAGCCTCCGGCAGCCAGGGCGGTCTGGTGATGTTCATCGTAGAAATCGTGCTCCTGTTCGCCGTTACCGTTGGCGCAGTACTGCTCGTACAGGGTACCCGCAAAGTGCCCGTACAGTATGCCAAGCGCATCGTGGGCAACCGCCAGTATGGCGGCGCTCGCCAGTACATACCTCTGAAGGTGAACGCCGCCGGCGTAATGCCTATCATCTTCGCCCAGGCCATCATGTTCATTCCCATGACACTTGCAGGCTTCCGCGGCGCAGAGTCGGGCTTCCTCGGCGCATTTACCGACATCAACAGCTTCTGGTACAACGCTGTGTTCTTCATCCTCATCGTTGCCTTCACATACTTCTACACTGCTATCACAGTGCGTCCCACTCAGATGGCCGAAGACATGAAGCGCAACAACGGATTCATTCCCGGTGTAAAACCCGGCAAGAAGACAGCCGAATATCTCGACGCCATAATGTCGCGCATCACCCTTCCCGGCTCAATCTTCCTCGGTATCGTAGCAATCCTTCCGGCCTTTGCCCGCTTCTTCGGCATCAGCCAGAACTTCGCCCAGTTCTTCGGCGGCACATCGCTGCTGATTATGGTGGGCGTAGTGCTCGACACACTCCAGCAGATTGAATCGCACCTGATGATGCACCACTACGACGGCCTGATGAAAGAAGGCAAAATCAAAGGCCGCACCACCGGTCAGGCTTATTGAGCAGCGCCATTCTGCAGAATTCATTAGACTTACTTAAATGATTTATCTCAAGACACCGGAAGAAATCGAACAAATGCGGGCCGCAGCCGCTCTTGTCTCCAAGACACTGGCAGAAGTGGGCCGCTGGATTGAACCCGGAGTAACCACACGCAAGCTTGACACCATTGCCCGGGAATTTATCCTGGACAATGGGGGCAAGCCCGCCTGTCTGGGTTACGAAGGCTTTCCGGGAACGCTCTGTATTGAAGTAAACGAAACAGTCGTGCACGGATTCCCCAGCGAGCGCATCCTGCTCGACGGCGACATCGTAGGCATCGACACTGTGGTAGAGAAAGACGGCTTTATGGGCGACAGTTGCTACACTTTCGCAGTGGGCACTATCTCCCCTGAGAAAAAAGCCCTCTGCCGCACCACCCGCGAATCGCTCTATGTAGGCATCGAAGCCGCAAAACCCGGCGCCCGCATCGGAGACATCGCCAATGCAGTGCAGACCTACTGCGAGAAGCGCAACTACTCGGTAGTGCGCGAAATGTGCGGCCACGGCATCGGACGCCACATGCACGAAGACCCCGAGGTGCCCAATTACGGCCGCCGCGGCATCGGACACCGTCTGCAGGACGGCATGTGCATCTGCATCGAGCCCATGATAAACATGGGTAGCCGCAACATCGTCATAGAGCCCAACGGCTGGGAGTGCCGCACGCGCGACCGCCGTCCGTCGGCACACTATGAGCACACGCTCGCCATAGTCGACGGCCGCACCGAAGTGCTCACCACATTCGACTACATTCATCAGGCAATCACAGATAAATTTATTTGAAACACCTTATATGGCAAAACAATCAGCAATCGAACAGGACGGTACAATCGTCGAGGCTCTGAGCAACGCAATGTTTCGCGTCGAGCTCGAGAACGGGCACGAAATCACCGCACACATCTCCGGTAAAATGAGGATGCACTACATCAAAATCCTTCCCGGCGACAAAGTGCGCGTAGAAATGTCGCCCTATGACCTGTCCAAAGGACGCATTGCCTTCCGCTATAAATAATCGAAACACTAAAAGATATGAAAGTAAGAGCTTCCGTCAAAAAACGCACTCCCGACAGCAAGATTGTCCGTCGCAAAGGACGTCTCTATGTCATTAACAAGAAAAACCCTAAGTTAAAACAACGTCAAGGATAATTCTGTTATTTTTGAACCAAAAAACAAACTGACACAGAAATATGGCAGTACGCATCGTGGGAGTTGACCTCCCCCAAAACAAAAGAGGTGATATCGCCTTGACATATATCTTCGGCATCGGCCGGAGCGCCGCCAAATCGATTCTCGACAAAGCAGCAATCGACCCAAGCATCAAAGTAAAAGACTGGAGCGACGACCAGGCCGCCAAAGTGCGCGAGGTTATCGGTGCCGACTACAAAGTAGAAGGCGACCTCCGCAGCGAAATCCAGCTCAACATCAAGCGCCTGATGGACATCGGCTGCTACCGCGGCGTCCGTCACCGCAACGGCCTCCCCGTTCGCGGACAGAGCACCAAAAACAATGCCCGCACCCGCAAGGGCCGCAAGAAAACTGTTGCTAACAAGAAGAAAGCTACTAAATAATCAATCAATATGGCAAAAAAAGCAGTCGCAGCAAAGAAGCGTAACGTTAAAGTCGGCGCAGAAGGCCAGCTTCACGTACACTCGTCTTTCAACAACATCATCGTTTGCCTTGCCAATAGCGAAGGACAAATCATCAGCTGGTCGTCGGCCGGCAAGATGGGCTTCCGTGGCTCCAAAAAGAACACACCCTATGCCGCCCAGATGGCAGCCCAGGACTGTGCAAAGGTAGCCTACGACCTCGGCCTCCGCAAAGTGAAGGCATACCTCAAAGGCCCGGGTAACGGCCGTGAATCCGCTGTCCGCACAGTAGACGGCGCCGGCATCAAAGTCACCGAAATCATCGACGTGACCCCGCTGCCCCACAACGGTTGCCGCCCTCCCAAGCGCAGAAGAGTATAAAATCAGTAGCGAAGCCACAGGCCACGGCCCAGCCACGGCCCCCGGCTTCAACTCTGCTTTCACTTTTAGTTCCCACACAAAACAATACTCAACCAAAGCGTCGTACCACTCCGCGCCTGGCACCAAAGCCCGGAAGTGCGGACACAGCGACTGCCGGCGGCAGACCCTCGAGCATTCCTAAGGCGAATAGACCATATTCAATCACCTCTCTATGGTCGCGGCTGCGCCAAAGGCATGCACCGGCAGCTAACCAAGCCCCGACGCAAAAACTGATTTTAATACAATGGCAAGATACACAGGTCCCAAGACCAAAATAGCCCGTAAGTTCGGCGAACCCATTTTCGGCGAAGACAAAGTACTGGCCCGCCGTAACTTCCCCCCCGGCCAGCACGGAGCCAACAAGCGTCGTAAAACATCTGAATACGGCACACAGCTCCGCGAAAAGCAGAAAGCAAAATACACCTACGGTGTTCTCGAGCGTCAGTTCCGCAACCTCTTCAAAAAAGCATCGAGCCTCAAAGGTATCACCGGTGAGATTCTTCTCCAGCTTCTCGAAGGACGTCTCGACAACGTAGTGTATCGTCTGGGCATCGCCCCCACCCGTGCGGCAGCCCGTCAGATAGTGCTTCACAAACACATCACAGTAAACGGCAAAGTCGTAAATGTTGCTTCATATGCCGTTAAACCCGGTGATGTGGTAGGCGTTCGTGAGCGCAGCAAATCTCTCGAAGTAATCGCCGACGCCCTCGCAGGCTTCAACCACAGCAAGTATCCCTGGATTGAATGGGACGAAACCACAAAGAGCGGCAAATTCCTCCACGTGCCCGCCCGTGAAGACATCCCCGAGAAC
Source organism: Muribaculaceae bacterium (assembly GCA_003979155.1). GTDB lineage: Bacteria > Bacteroidota > Bacteroidia > Bacteroidales > Muribaculaceae > CAG-873. The sequence continues at coordinate 7,289 of RYWL01000003.1, read as the reverse complement.
ATCAAGGAGCAGCTGATTGTCGAGCTCTACTCTAAGTAATAATTTCAAACCCAAAGATCCATGGCTATATTAGCATTCCAAAAACCTGAAGGGGTAGTAATGGTAGAAGCCGGCAACTTCTACGGCAAATTCGAGTTCAAGCCTTTGGAACCCGGCTATGGCATCACCGTCGGAAACGCTCTCCGTCGCGTACTGCTCTCGTCTCTCGAGGGCTACGCAATCTCGTCGATTAAAATCGACGGCGTTAAAAGCGAATTTGATGCTGTGCCCGGCGTTAAGGAAGATGTGACCAACATCATCCTCAACCTCAAGCAAGTCGACCTCAAGCAGAAAGTCGAAGACCACGAATTCGAGCGTGTCACCATACCCGTATCAGGCAAAGAAGTGTTCACAGCCGGCGACATCGCCGCAGCCCTTTCGGGCTTCGAGGTCATGAACCCCGAATTGGTGATTTGTCATTTGGATCCCGACGCAAGTTTCACTATCGTACTGACAATTAACAAGGGCCGCGGTTGGGTCCCCGCCGAAGAAAATGTCACCCCCCAGGACGACATCGAGACCATCGCTATCGACTCAATCTACACCCCTATTAAAAACGTCAAATACACCGTCGAAAACTACCGCGTAGACCAGAAAACCGACTACGACAAACTTACCCTCGAGATAAGCACCAACGGCTCAATTCTCCCCAAAGACGCCGTCAAAGAAGCGGCTAAGATTCTTATCTACCACTTCATGCTTTTCTCCGACGAGAAAATCACCCTCGAGACTACCGAGCCCGACCCCGGAGAGGAATTCGACGAGGAAGTGCTCCATGTTCGTCAGCTCCTCAAAACGAAGCTCGTCGACATGCAGCTCTCCGTACGCGCCCTCAATTGCCTAAAGAGCGCCGAGGTGGAGACCCTCGCCGAACTGGTGGTGTTCAACAAAACCGATTTGCTCAAATTCCGCAACTTCGGCAAAAAGTCCCTCGTCGAGCTTGAGGACCTCCTTACAAGCCTCAATCTCTCCTTCGGCATGGACATCTCTAAATACAAACTCGATAAAGAATAATTCACGATGAGACACAATAAGAAATTCAATCACCTTGGCCGCAAGACAGCTCACCGTTCGTCGATGCTGGCCAATATGACCATCTCGCTCATCTTCCACAAGCGTATCAACACAACGCTTGCTAAGGCTAAGGCTCTCCGCATCTATGCCGAGCCCCTTATCAACCGCGCTAAGGAAGATACAATGGCCAACCGCCGCCTCGTCTTCAGCTACCTCCAGAACAAAGAGGCCGTGAAGATTCTCTTCCAGGAAATTGCCGAGAAAATCGGTCAGCGTCCCGGCGGTTACACCCGCATCCTCAAAACCGGCAACCGTCTCGGTGACAACGCCCAGACATGCTTCATCGAGCTGGTAGACTACAACGAAGCCATGCTCAACGACAGCGAAGCCGGCAAGTCGAAGACACGCCGCAGCCGCCGCAAAAAAGCAGCTCCCGCTGCTGAAACCGCTGCCGAAGCTCCCGCTGCCGAACAGACCGAAGCTCCTGCAGCCGAATAATAGGCCGCAACGCAAATATTCACCAAAGAGGCTATGCCGCACCCGCGGTATCGCCTCTTTGGCGTTTTAACGGGTATATCCCCGGACTATGCAACTTTTACGTAGTGTTTTTGATTGCCAACTTTGCAAAAGTTAAACGCCATGTTTAATTTAATGACAGCAGCCGCATTTATGGCTCGGCAGTGGCGGCCGCCATGCTTATGAGAGCAAACTGCCTGAGTGGTCCTGCGAGACGGTCGGCCGGCAACCTTCGAACAGAGATGCCTGTTAAGCCGGTGAATCTCTGCAGTGAATCTTCGCCGGTCTACAAAATATGTTAATTTAAGAGTTGTATATATTGAGAGAGTGTAATTATCGCTAAATTTGCAGATTGAAACGGCGACAATTGCCGACTCCATCACAAATATGAAAAGATACAATATAATCAACAACGCCATGGGTTGGCTCTGCTTTGTGATAGCAGCCGTGACCTATATTCTCACGGTCGAACCTACGGCGTCATTTTGGGATTGTCCCGAGTTTATTCTGCAGGGCGCGAAACTTGAAGTAGGCCATCCGCCGGGCAATCCTATTTTCATGCTTGCCGCTCGTTTCTTCATCACGCTTTTCGGAGGCGAAATGTCTACTGCGGCGCTTGCTGTGAACACTATGTCGGCATTACTGAGCGCGGCAACCATATTGCTGCTTTTCTGGTCGGTGACGCATCTTGTGAAGCGGCTTATCGTGTCGGACGATGCGGCTGAGATACCACTCTGGAAGCTTGCCCTTATTATGGGAGGCGGCGTTTGCGGCGCACTTGCCTATACGTGGAGCGATACTTTCTGGTTCTCGGCCGTCGAGGGCGAGGTCTATGCGTTCTCGTCGTTCTGCACGGCTCTTGTGGTGTGGCTGATGTTTAAATGGGAAACCCGTGCCGACGAGCCTCACAGCGACCGCTATCTTGTGCTTATAGCCTATGTTATAGGTGTGTCGATTGCGGTTCACCTGCTCAACCTGCTCTGTATACCGGCCCTCGGTCTTATCTACTACTACCGGAAGAGTAAAGCTGCCAACGCCACCGGCTCTCTGATAGCCTTGGGTGTGTCGTGTGTCATTGTCGGAGCAATTCTCTATGGTCTTGTCCCGGGTTTTGTGCAGGTGGCTCAGTGGTTCGACCTTTTCTTTGTCAATGTGTGCCACATGCCGTACAACATGGGCGTGTTTATCTACGCTGTGCTGCTTACTGCCGCATTCATATTCGCTATCCGAGGCTTGTATACCCGCCCCGACTCGAAGCTCACACGCACACTGTGCATAGCGTCGATAGCGCTTTCGGGCATGCCTTTTATCGGCCACTCTGTGCTTGCCGGCGTGGTGATTATCGCTGCGCTTGCCGTGTATGTCTACGGATTCTGCAAGAAGGTTCCGGCCCGTGCATTCTCACTGGTTGTAATCAGCGTGTTTGTCATATTCGTCGGCTATTCGTCGTATGCACTGCTTCTGATTCGTGCATCTGCCAATACGCCCATGAATCAGAACGCACCTGATAATGTGTTCGCTCTTGCGTCGTATCTCAACCGTGAGCAGTATGGCGACCGTCCGCTGTTCAACGGGCCCGTATTTGCCGAGACTTTCCAGGAAGAAGAGTATCCTGCCGGCTCGGGCAATTACTATGTGCTTGTCGACGAGTATGGGCGTCCGCGTACACGCGTTCTCGACGGATATCTGCGCGACGAGAACGGTTCGGCATTCAACAATCCTTCGAAAGTATACACCAAAAAGGTGAAGATTTCGCCCGACGAATCCGACGAATACGTACGCGAGGTTGAGCGTCCGGAGTACACCACTATGCCTGACCTCAACATGCTTTTCACTCGCATATACAGCAATGACCCCTCGGGACAGCATGTGAGCGGCTACAAGTCGTGGGCCGGCTACTCGACTCCCGACATAAACAATATTCCTGCCGAGAAGCGCCGTCAGTGGGCTGAGCAGGGCTTTGCTCCTAAATATGAACTGCTGCCTTATCTGACTAATATGCAGACGGTGACAACGGCTGTCGACCGCGCAACCGATGCGCCTGTGCTCCAGGAGCCGGTGTGGAAGCCGGGCTTCGATGTCAACCTGCGTTATTTTGTCAATTATCAGCTCAATCATATGTACTGGCGATATTTCATGTGGAATTTCGCCGGCCGCCAGAACGATATCCAGGGCAACGGTGAGCCTCATCTGGGCAACTGGATTTCGGGCATACCTTTTATCGACAATGCGCGTCTGGGCGACCAGTCGGCGCTGCCCGACGAATTCGGCAAGGGCAACAAGGGGCACAATGTTTTCTACATGCTTCCCCTGCTTCTGGGCCTCATCGGCCTGCTCTATCAGGCGTTGTACAACCATCGCACCAATCCGATGCGCGGCATACAGCAATTCTGGGTTGTGTTCTTCCTCTTCTTCATGACCGGTATCGCCATTGTGCTTTATCTCAACCAGACACCGGGCCAGCCTCGTGAGCGCGACTATGCGTTTGCCGGTTCGTTCTACGCCTTTGCCTTGTGGATAGGCATGGGAGTGCCTGCAATCGGCATAATGCTCCGCAACCTCTTTGTGAAGAAAGCGAAGGACGGCAGCGAGCGCGAACCGTCGGCTGCCGTTACCAATGGCGCTGTGGCGCTGGCATGCGTCATCGGTCTTGCCGTGCCTCTGCAGATGGTGAGTCAGACGTGGGACGACCACGACCGCTCGGGCCGCTATACGACCCGCGACTTCGGCTTCAACTACCTCAGCTCTGTCGACCCCGACGCAATCATATTCACTAACGGCGATAACGACACCTTCCCCTTGTGGTATGCGCAGGAAGTTGAGAATTTCCGTCCCGATGTGCGTGTCGTCAATCTGTCGTACCTCACCACCGACTGGTATGCCAACCAGATGCAGTATCCCACATCGGAGGGCAAGGCCATAGACATGCTCGCCACTCCCGACGATTACGCATACGAAAAACTCGCATACAGCTTCGTCATACCACGCCAGAGTGGTAAAAACGATGAGTCGACAAGCTTTGGCTTTGTAAAAAACCGCGAGGGGCTGACTCCGGCGCTGAAGTCGCTTGAGGAGCTTTATACCTCCGACCGTGGCACATATGGGGTGCCCATCCTTTCGAGTCCCAATATCTACCTGGGAGTCGACAGTGCCGCTGCCATGGCGCGCTACAGTTCGGGCAATGCCGCTATAGACTCGGCCTTCATCGCGCCTTATGTGACCGATATCGTCACCGACCTGTCGAAAAACGGTTCGGGTCTCAACCAGAGCAAAGTGCTCTCGCTTGACATGGTGGCCAACTCCGTGGCCGGAAACTGGTCGCGTCCCGTATACTTCGCCACAACTGTGCCTACATCATACTATCTCGGCATGGGCGATTTCCTGTCGGCCACAGGTATGGCCTATGAGGTGACTCCGTTCAGAGATCCCGATTACAACGTAACAGCAGAAAAAGGCTATCGCAATGTGGTCGGAAAATTCCGCTGGGGCGGTCTCGACGCACCCGATGCCAAAGGGCTATATCTTGATGAGACAGTGCGGCGCATGGTGTCGTCGATGCGCTCGGGTATATATACAATCGTGGAAAATCTCATGATGACACCCGGTCTGCCCGCAAGCGACGAAAGCCGCAGAGTTGCTTCAGAGAACGGTCTCGACGAGCCTCAGACACATGCCGATATGGCGCGTCAGCTGCTCGACATAATGGAAGCCAAAATGCCGGGCGATGTATCGCTCTACGACGGCATGCTCGGCTTATATTTCGCTCGCACCTATCTCGACCTCTATCTGCTGCAGGGCAAGGTGGAAGACCTCGAGAAAGCAGCTGCGCTCAGTGGTCGCGAAGCCGACCGCTATGCACAGCTTGTGAAATATGCAACTACGCTCGATCCGACATCGTTCAACCAGCTCGGACGCTCGGAGACATATGCCCTCCAGTATCTTGGCGAGGCTCTGGCGCTGCTCAACCGTGCAGAGTTGTTTGCCGCCCGTCCGGAGATTGCCACTGCTCCCGAATATGCCGAGCTCCGCAGAGACCTTGCATCGCTCGACCTCGAAAGCGACTTGCGTATTGCTCCGCTGCTGTTCATCAACCAGTATAATTACGATGAGCTCGCTTCGGAGGTCGACAAAATGTCGCCCTATCAGCAGAAAGTGGTGCGCAATGCCCTGACTGTGCTCAAAGCCAACAGCGAGGCCGGTACCGACGCTGCCGCTTTTGCCAACGAGCTGATGAATAAATACGGATTCACCCCGCAGGAGTGGGACTACGTGCTCAACTGATATGCTCATTGAACAGCCGCCGTTGCTTTATCGCCTTCTCTTTCCCGAGTGTGTGTGGCGTATCAAGAAAAGAGGTGGGACCAAAGTGGTGTATCTCACCTTCGACGACGGCCCTATTCCCGAGCAGACTCCGTGGGTGCTCGACCTTCTCGACGGCTACGGCATCAAGGCCACTTTCTTCATGGTCGGCGACAATGTGAGGCGTTATCCCGAGCTGCTCGAAGAAATCAAGCGTCGCGGTCACTCTTATGGCAACCACACTATGCATCATCTGCAGGGCATGAAAGTCCGTGCCGTGCGTTATCTGCGCGACGTGGCAGAGGCCGACGAGCTTATCGACAGCCCGCTCTTCCGACCGCCTCACGGCCTTCTCCGATGGAAACAAGCCCGTATACTGCATCAGCGCTACAACATAGTGATGTACGATCTCGTGAGCCGCGACTACTCGCGCAAGCTCAACGGCGAGCAGGTGTTTGCCAATGTGCGCCGCTATGCGCGAAACGGTTCGATTATCGTGTTTCATGATTCGATAAAGGCCGGAGACAATATGCGCTATGCGCTTCCGCGCTCTATAGAGTGGCTGCGTGAACAAGGATATTCATTCGAAGCCCTTCCGATGTAATGGAAGGCTTCGTTGATAAAGAGACGCTGCGGCGTCTGTGTCTCGAAGCCGGAGCCTGTGCTGCCGGCTTCGCGCGTATCCGACCGGTATCCGACGAGGCCATCGGCATCTATGAGCGCTGGCTCGAGGAGGGCCGGCACGGGCGCATGTCGTATCTGGCCACGCATGCAAGGCTAAGGCGTGATCCGGCGCTGCTGCTCGAGGGGGCTGTAGGCCGCACGCTCATAAGTTGCGCCTTTGCCTACACTTCGCCGGAGTATAGTCGCTCGCCGCTCTTTGCCGATTATGCGCTCGGAAGTGACTATCACGAAGTGCTCCGCAAGGCGCTTTCGCCTGTGGCCGCGCGGCTTGACGAAATTTCGCCCGGCACGCGCATCTGCATCGACACGGCACCGCTCCGCGAGCGCTACTGGGCTCAGCAGGCCGGCATTGGCTTTGTGGGAATCAACAATCAGTTTATTGTTCCGGGCGTGGGGTCATGCGTTTTTCTTGCCGAAATACTGTGGAGTGGAGACGTAGAGCCCGACGAACCGATTCAGCGGAAATGTGAAGCCTGTGGCGCCTGTGTGCATGCCTGTCCGTTGCAGGCTCTCGACGGCCGCGGAGGTCTCGACGCACGCCGGTGTCTGTCGTATCTTACAATAGAACACCGCGAGGCTTTGCCCGACGGGCTTCGTCTGCCAGGCAGAATCTACGGCTGCGATATATGTCGCGATGTGTGTCCCTACGGCCTCAGCACCGCCCCGGTGTATGTTCTTCCCGAACTCCGTCCCCGTCAGTCGGTGCTCGACCTTACGCCTGTCTCTTATACACATCT
>RYWL01000040.1 GCA_003979155.1 Muribaculaceae bacterium | reverse complement strand
TATTTCTCTCCGAAAACTCACTTCTGTTAACAATCGTTTTTAAACAAGCTCTTATACCCAACGAACACACCAAGGCCGTCTTCAGCCAGAACGATCCTTCCACACTCATCACAATTGACCGACAATGAAAACTATTATGCATAACATACGCCTAAATTCGATTTGGATAGCAGCAGTGACTCTTGTGGCCAGTCTTTCGTCATGCGGTGAAGAAGAACTCGGCCCGACAATATTCCCCGAAGGCCCGGACGAAACCGAAACATCGTATACATATAAATTCGACCATTGGCTCAATGAATCGTTTCGCGACATATACAACCTCGACCTGAAATACAAACTCGCCGACGTCGAAGTAAACATGCAATACAACCTTACTCCGGTAACAATCGACAATGCTAAAAGCCTATCTGTGCTGATAAAGTATCTGTGGTTCGACGCATATGCCGAACTTACCGGCAAGCAATTCCTGCAGCAGTACGGTCCACGCATCATCAACCTCGTCGGTTCACCGGCCTATAATCCTTCGTCGGGCACCGAAACGCTCGGTCTGGCAGAAGGAGGCATCAAGGTGTCGCTGTTCAAAGTCAACGAGATGAACCCAGCCGACATCGAAATGCTCAATGAATTCTATTTCAGAACAATGCACCACGAATTCGGCCATATTCTCCATCAGACAAAATCTTACCCCACCGAGTTCAATCTGCTGTCGAGCAACTTCTACGATTCGTCGACCTGGCAGCTCCGCAATATGGCCGTGACGGCATCAATGGGTTTTGTAACAAACTACGCATCGTCGCAGCCCCGCGAAGATTTTGCTGAAGTGATTGCCAACTATGTGACTCGCACCGACGATCAGTTAGACCTGATCCGTTGGTTTGCCTCACTCGGCTGGGCATCCGACAGCTCGGGTGGCTACTGCTCTTATTATCTCTACGAAGACGAAGAAGACCGTCTGGCACAGAAACCCACTTACATCTACCGCATGTTCGACCGTCCGGCCATTGCCCGTGGAACACTCGTCGACGGCGTGCCGTTCGATCCCGTTGATAAAGAGGGCAACGAACTGCAGTCGGGCCGTCTGTACAAAGTATGCGTATACGATCCAACGTGCCGTCAGTATTTCTCGACTCTCAATTCCGCATTGGCACACCTCGACGAACTTAAAGAAAAATACGGCGAAGTGATTGCCGTTCCCGACACAGACGGTGTGAACGGGGCCGACATCATACGGCAGAAAGAGACCATTGTACGCAATTGGTTCAAAGACATATGGCACATTGACTTCGACAAACTTCGCAAGATTGTTCTCCGCCGCCAGGCCGACATCGACCTTCAGTCACTTCTCAATGAAATAGAAAATATCCAACAATGAAAAAATACTTCCTTCATATTGCCGGCGCACTGATTTGCGCGACAATCATTGGTGCTTGTTCAACTGAAGAAGATGATTTATTCAGCGAATCTGCAGCCATGCGTCTGCAAAATTTCATAGCCGACTATTCAAACACCCTCACCGACCAAGGCGGTCTGTGGTCAATGGAATACTTTTGCAACACCACAGAGCCGGGCTATGTGTTTGTAATGCAATTCGACAAAAACGGCTCGGTAGAAGTGTCGGGGCAGAACGAAGCCCTCGACCTCAAATTCAAAACGAACAATAAACTTGTCAGCGACCGCAGTTCCTGGGAACTTATAACCGATTGCGGCCCCGTTTTGACTTTCAATACTTTCAACAAAGTTTTCCATGAGTTTTCCGACCCCTCGGACATCAAGGACGGCAAAATAAACCCCGACACCGGATACGAAGTCGACGAAACCGGATATGGACATCGCGGAGATTACGAATTCAAAATAATCTCCAGATCGGACGACGGCAACGAAATAAAAATGAAAGGCAAAAAGACCGGTTACTACATATACATGCACCGTCTGCCTGCGACAACCGACGTAAAAACATTTCTCGACAATGTCAGACAGCAGCCGCTCAAAATATTTGACAAGCGCTTCCCCTTGATGATTCTAACCGACAACAACACCGGCGAGGAATTCGTGGTGCTGAACGCGCACACATCATACATCACAGCATATCCATGCAAAGGCGACTCAATTTCTCAGTGTTCATTTGCCAACGCACTTATTACAGAAAAAGGCATACGATTCCGTGAACCGTTCGCTATTCAGCGTGCCGACCGCTCGGCCGCTATGGCAGTGATTGAAAACCTTTTACTTCAGCCCGACGGCTCGCTCTGCGACGACAACGGAATGATTCTTACCGGTCAATCGCCCGTAAACCTTCTGCAAGACAATCGCTACACCTGGGAAATCGACCTCAATTCGTTCACCGGCAAATTTGCCGAGCCGTTCAAGACCATGACATCCGACCTGCATGCCAAATGGTCAGGTAAACGCGACCTCAAAGCCATCAAGTTCTGTTTCCGCCAGTCGGGCGGCATTATGCGGCCCACACTCTATTACGAACTCGGTTCCAACCAGGCAATTTTTTACCTCGACTATTCGGCAGAGGGCAAGACGAAACTGTCGTGGACAGTCAAAGAGTATTCAAAAGATGTCGACACATTTGTAAAAAATGTAGCCTCTTTAGGTGTTTTCTTCCAACTTGTCAACTCCTGCTCTTTCGAGTTGTCGCTTGACAACCTTGTCCATACATCGACAATCAAGTTTACCGATGCTACAGATGCCTCATCGTCATTTATTGCCAATGTTAAATAACATAGAATTATATGTCTAACCCCCAATAATATCACATTTATGAAACAAAAATTTACTCTTTTGTTCATAGCGGCGTCGCTCTGCTCGGGGACAGCGTCGTTCGCAAACACCCCCCCAAGTTCAGCACTTCAGTGCCGAAAAATCATTCATAGCTCCTGCCAGGTCTATGGTGAAAGCTCCTGCCCGTCGGACAAGCAAAGCCAAGGCATCACGTGCCGACGAAGCCGGTGTATACAGCTACACCACCAATCTCACCGGCCTCCTTTACCTCGGCATGGACGAACAATTCCATGTGCCTTCCGAACCCATTACCTTCATACCCCCCTTCAAAGAAATCACCTGGACCAACACCTCGACAGGCTTCGGGGCCGACAAAAAGTATCAGTGGCGATATGTAGACCCTACATACGGAAACTACAAACCACTCACAAAAATACTCACTTACGACGAAAAACTCACTCTCAGCTACGCAGCAAAGTCTCCCTATCCCACAGGCATATACATGCCGCAGCTTTTCGGCGAAGGAGAGTTCTGGTTTGATGTAGATTATTACAGTCCCGGCTCCATGATTCCCGGAGGTTCTTCCGACCGCACTTTCAATGGAGACTTAAATTTCGGAGTAAATCCCTCAATCAACATCGGCAAAGTGGATATGAATCTCAACGGTGCTTCGTTCATTTCTTCGCCTTACTACAACTATACCAAAGGAAGCAAAAACGAAGCCTGGTCTACAGAGCTCGGTGCTGAATTCGAGGGCATCGTCGCCTACGGCAACATCTTCCCCCGGCCGATGACTCCTTACTCAATCTCCCGTACATGGGCATACCTGGTCATTGAGGCCAATGCCGCCACTTCAATCAAAGTAAATGTGTACAAAGTCGACGACAATGGCAATGTGATGCGCGACGAATGCATTGCTTACGGCGAAGCTGCAATCTCCGAAGGCGCAAATAAAATCATCGCCGCCGACCTCACCGGAATCGACGAGGATGGTTTCGATTCAATCGACCCCATTGCAATTGATTTCCCCATTTTGGTAGAATATACCGGCTTTGCCGACAACACTGCAATTGAATCCGTAGAACCTAAACTCGTTATCAAAGAACAGTTTAGCGCAAACAAAGAAAATCCCTACGAAATAAATTTCCGCGTTGCTTACAAATCAGGCAATGATGTTATCACTGCAGAGCCCAAGTGGAACATCGAGGCAAACGACGACAAATCAATTCTCATCGCACCCGCCAATATGGGTATAATGATTAACGCCGTATTTCCCTGGTGTATTGAAAGCAATGACACCTACTCATACACAGCTCCCGATGCAGGTGGCGAATTCACTTTCAACATCGACAGCTACTATGCATTCGGTGAAGAACAGGAGATTGAAAAAGAAGCTGGCTGCGACTGGTTTGAAGTAACTGTCGGAGAAGCCGGCGACGAAACAACTCCCGTAACCGTTAAAGTAACCGCTCTTGAAGGAGCAGGCCGTAGCGGCAAATTCACCGTCAAGGCTCCCGCCGTAAATGTTGAATTCGCAGTGGCTCAAGGCGAAGGCGCCGGTGTAGGCAACATCAACGCAGCCGACGGCGTTGCAGTGACACGCTATTTCGACATATTCGGTCGTGAACTCAATGCAGCTCCGGCCAACGGCATCTACATCCAGAAATCAGTTAATGCAGACGGTTCGACCACAAGCATCAAAAAAATTGCCCACTGATAAGTAAACAGACATAATTACAACACATGCCGGCTCCCCACTATTGCAGGGGAGCCGTTTTTTTAACTATAAAGCGTAAACGACGCCGCTACAGCCGAAATTTCATCATAAATGAATGATTTATTTGACCAACACGTTAAAAATTCGTACATTTGCACAATTTCGTTAAAAGTCATTTATACATTTACACATCAATCATCACAATGAAGCATTTCTTGCTCCTATGCGCCGGTGTAATAGCCGCATCGGCCTTCACATCTTGTGTTGACGACAACTACGATTTATCGGATATCGACACAACTGTGAAAGTTGAGGTCAACGACCTCACTATTCCAATCAACATCGATCAGTTTACAATGGAAACCATCTTCGATATTAACGAAGATGATCCGGAGGCAACCGTAAAAGTGCTCAACGGCGTTTATGCCATCGTGCGTTCGGGCTCGTTCTCATCCAACGAAATCAAATTTCAGCCGATTCACTTAGGGTCTTCGGTGTCGACAGCCTCTTCTACACAAATCAATACCGGAATTTCGGGCACAGTGCCCGGCGGCATCGACATCGCTGTGCCATTCACCACAGAGAGTGTGAGTGTATCGTACTCTTCGTCGACAATACCTTACGAAGTGGCGGAAATCTCCCGTCTGGGCGCCAACTTCATCATTAACTACAAACTGTTGTTCAAAGAGTTTATCGGTAACATCTCACGTCTCTCCGTACAGGACCTCGTGATAGACTTCCCAAAAGGCCTCACAGGCACAATGAACATCGGCACTTATGATGCCGAAGCTGGTAAAGTACGTATTCCGCACGCCGAGCTCACAACACCCGAACTCAACCTCGTCTTTACCTGCACAGCGCTCGATTTCTACAAAATCGGCGGTACATTCACATACGCCACCCACACAGCCGATATCAATGCCGATATCCAGATCAGTTCGGGCAAGCTCTGCTTCAACTCGTCGGACTACAGCGGAAACATCCCCTCGCAAATCAGCATTGAATCAGAATGCCACCTCACCGACATTGACGTGACATCCTTCACCGGTCGTGTGAACTACAATATCGAAGGTGTCGACATCTCCCCCGTATCGCTCGACGACCTCCCCGACGTGCTCCGTCAGAAAGACACCCGTATCACCCTCACCAATCCGCAGATATACCTGCAGCTCACCAATCCGCTGTCGCCCTACAAGCTCACAGCTCAGACAGGTATCTCAATCGTATCGGTATTCACCGATGAAGAAGGCAACGAGACCAACACAAGCTCTCACTCGCTCGACCAACCGGGTTATTTCATCATAAGCGATGCCGCTCAGAGCAACTACTGCCTCTCGCCCCTGGGTGCCCTCAACGCTCCCGAAGACTTCAAGCCTGCAACTGAGGTGCCATTTACCTCGCTGACCAACGTACTCGAAGGCGACGGCCTGCCCACAAGCCTCAACATCTCGCTCGTAGAGCCTAAAGTCGACAACAAACCTGTTGAAAACCTGCCCATCGGCACATCGATTGGCATCGTGGAGGGCAGATACGAATTTGTAGCGCCGCTGTCGTTCGGCGAAGGCTCGCAGGTTGTATACTCCGACATAGAATCGGGCTGGGGTTCCGACATTGAAGATGCCACAATCCGCAGGCTCTCGGTATACACTAAAGTAAGCTCCACGCTGCCCTTCGGCGTAAAGTTCATCGGATATCCCATTGATGCCGACGGCAACCGCATCAACAATGTAAGCATTGAGGGCGCCGATATTCCGGCCAACTGCACCGACTACGAACTGACAATACACATCAGCGGCGAAATAAACAGGCTCGACGGTATCGAATTCACTGCCACCGGATACGTGCCCGAAGACATGTCGTCGCCCCTGCTGCCCACAATGACTATCAACTGCAAGGATATACGCGCAACAATATCAGGCTACTATCAAAAAGAACTCTAACGCATAAGTGCTATAACAATGAATTTCAACATAAAGAAATGCGCCGCCGCAATGCTCGCAACGGCCGCCGCACTGTGCGCTACAGCACAGAACACCCAGTCGGGCTACTTCCTCGACGACTACGCATACCGCTTTCTGTCGAACCCGGCGCTCGCGCCCTCGTTCGGAAAAAGTCCTTGTCGGTATTCCCGGCATAAACAACCTCAACATGAATATGCGAGGCAATCTCGGCCTCACAGACATAATCTATAACGTCGACGGCCGCACCACCACATTCATGAACCCCGGTGTATCGGCTGCCGAAGTCATGGGGAACTTATCAGATCACAACCGCCTCGGTTTTGATATCCGAGAAAACATACTCAGCGTCGGCTTCGGCATGCTCGGAGGCTACTCTACTATCAACCTTTCGGCGCGCGCCAATGTAAATGTAAGCCTTCCGAAATCAATTTTCTCATTTCTTAAAGAAGGCGTGACAAACGACACTTACGAAATCGACGGTCTCAAAGCCCGCGCCATTGGCTACGCAGAGCTGTCGCTCGGCCACAGCCGCAACATCACCAGCGAAATACGAGTAGGTGCCAATGTGAAGGTGCTTCTCGGCGCAGGCTCGTTCAAAGCCGACCTCGACCGTGCCACCCTTGCCCTCAACCGTGATTCGTGGGATATCATTACCGACGCCTCAATTCACACATCGCTCAAAGGCCTCAACTACGAGACATCGTACAGCGAAGACACTCACCGCGAATACGTAAGCGGCATCGATGGTAGCTTCAAGCCAATCAACGGCTTAGGTTTCGGCATCGACCTCGGCGCGACTTACGCTCCCAAAGCACTCAACGACTGGGAATTTTCGGCCGCCGTTCTCGACCTCGGCTTCATCAAGTGGGACAACGACCTCTTAGCCACCACCAACGGTGAGCGTCGCTTCCAGAGCAGCATCTACAACTTCTCGGCCGACGACAACGCCCCCAACTCATTCTCCAACGAATGGGACCGCATGCTCCACTCGCTCGAAGAGCTCTACCAGCTCGACGATGCCGGCAACACCGGCGGTTACACCCAGGCCCTCAACGCCACAGTAAACCTTGGCGCAAGCTACACCCTGCCTGTATACCGCCGCCTCAAATTCGGCCTGCTCAACACCACACGCATCGCCGGCGGCTTCTCGTGGACCGACTTCCGCCTCTCAGCCAATATCAATCCTGTTAAGAATATATCGCTGGGTGTAAACGGCAACGCCGGCACCCTGGGCTGCGGCTTCGGCTGGATAGCCAACCTCCGCATACCCTTTGCAGGCATACAGCTCTATCTCGCTCAGGACAACTTCTTCGGCAAAGTTGCAAAACAAGGCGTACCCCTGTCGTCGAACGTATCTCTCTCGCTCGGCCTGAACGTGATACTCTGATACCACACATATCATTTTCCACAGCACACCGGCGCCAATGTCGCGCAGGTGTGCTTTTTTACACTTTTTTAGCCCTAAAACAGAGCTTCGCACACCGCCGTTGTTTTGCCATACCAAAAAAAAACGTACCTTTGTATGATTAAAAGAATATAAAGAATTCAGAACAGAATAACCCACATGGCAGAACAACAAGAGGAATACAGCGCCAGTAATATTCAGGTCCTCGAAGGCCTGGAAGCCGTACGCCTGCGTCCGGCAATGTATATCGGCGACATTTCCGAAAAAGGTTTGCACCACCTCGTATACGAAGTGGTTGACAACTCAATCGACGAGGCTCTGGCCGGATTCGCCAAAGACATAAAAGTCACCATAAACAGCGACAACAGCATCACCGTAGTCGACGACGGTCGCGGTATACCCGTTGACATGCACGAAAAAGAGCACAAAAGCGCTCTCGAAGTAGTGCTCACCGTGCTCCACGCCGGCGGTAAATTCGACAAAGGCACCTATAAAGTGTCGGGCGGCCTCCACGGCGTAGGCGTTTCGTGCGTCAATGCCCTTTCGTCATATCTCCGTGCAGAAGTGCACCGCAACGGCAAAGCATACTGTCAGGAGTACGCATACGGCAAACCGACAACAGAGCTCACCGTCATCGGCGAAAGCTCGCACACGGGCACAAGCATCACCTTCCGCCCCGACGCCGGCATCTTCACCGTTACCGAATACAACTACTCGACTCTTGCCAACCGTCTCCGCGACCTGGCATATCTCAACTCAGGCATCACTCTGCATCTCACCGACATGCGTCAGCTCGACGCAGAAGGCAAGCCCCGCACTGAGACTTTCTTCTCCAACTCCGGTCTCCGCGAGTTCGTTGAGTATATCGATGCAAACAAAGAGTCGCTCATCAACGATGTAATCGACCTCAACACCGAAAGCCAGGGAATTCCCGTTGAAGTGGCATTCACTTACAACACCACTTCGAATGAGAACATCTACTCTTTCGTAAACAATATCAACACCATAGAGGGCGGCACACACCTTGCCGGTTTCCGCAGGGCTCTTACCACAACCCTCAAAAAATATGCCGACGACAACAACCTGCTCAAAAACGCCAAAGTAGAAATCGCCGGCGATGACTTCCGCGACGGCCTCACCGCAGTCATTTCCGTAAAGGTGATGGAGCCGCAGTTCGAAGGACAGACAAAAACCAAACTCGGCAACAGCGAAGTCGCCGGCGCTGTTTCATCGGCAGTGAGCGCGGCCCTCGCCACTTATCTCGAAGAGCATCCGGCACAAGCCAAAGTCATTGTAGAAAAAGTGATACTCGCCGCTCGCGCACGCCACGCAGCCCTTGCTGCACGTCAGCAGGTGCTCCGCAAGACTCCGCTCGTAGGCGGCGGTCTTCCCGGCAAGCTCACAGACTGCTCAAGCCGCACTGCCGAAGACTGCGAACTCTTCCTTGTCGAAGGTGACTCGGCAGGTGGCACCGCCAAACAGGCACGCGACCGCCGATTCCAGGCCGTACTTCCCCTCCGAGGCAAAATTCTCAATGTAGAGAAAGCCCTCGAACACCGAATCTTCGACAATCAGGAGATTGCAAGCCTCTTCCGCGCCCTGCGCGTGACAATAGGCACAGAAGAAGACCCCAAAGCTCCCAATCTGAGCAAACTCGCATACCACAAAGTAATCATCATGACCGATGCCGATGTCGACGGCGCTCACATCGCTACGCTGCTGATGACCTTCTTCTTCCGCCGTATGCGTCCGCTCATCGAGCAAGGCTTCCTCTACCTGGCATCGCCACCCCTCTACAAATGCAAAATGGGCAAAAACGAGGAATATTGCTGGAACGACATGCAGGTGCAGCAGTTCATAAGCCGATATGGCGACCGCACCACCGTGCAGCGCTACAAAGGTCTTGGTGAGATGAGCGACGATGAGCTTCGCGCAACCACCATGTCGCCCGAAGGACGTATCCTCAAGCAAGTGAAAATCAGCGATGCCGCAGAGGCTGACCGCATATTCTCAATGCTTATGGGCGAAGATGTAGCACCTCGCCGCGATTTCATCGAATCTAACGCCACTTACGCAAATATCGACGCGTAAGCCAACTCAACCATAAGCCGTTCCGGAGCGTTATATACAAAAAATATAAGCTCACGGAGCGGCTTTCTTCAAACCGCTTCCTCTCACGTTATCAACGACTTCTCTCTTATGCCAAAGAATATCCGCAACAAAAAAACTTCGACCGGCCGCATCCGCACCGATGTAGACTCGTTCATTGCCGCCAAAAGCAAAAGCACTTTCAATTACCGACAAGTAGCGCAGGCTATCGGCCAGGAATCTAACGCCGCAATGCGTATCATTGCGCTATACCTTGCCGAACTCGCTTTCGACGGCCACATAATCGAGACTGCTCCGGGACTCTACCGAAGCACCCCGAGCCGCACAGTCAAAGCCGAAGGCATATTCGTGCGCCGCAGCAACGGCAACAACTCGGTCATCACAGACAACGACAGCGAGGAAATAAGAGTAGCCGAACGTAACTCCATGCACGCTCTCAACGGCGACCGTGTGGAGGTGTCGATTGCGGCCCGAGTAAAAGGCAAAGAGCCCGAAGCCGAAGTAACACGAATCATCGAAAAGAAAGATCAGACATTTATAGGCACTGTCAAAGTCGACAAGCACATCGCATATCTGCTCACCGACTCTAAATATCTGGCAAACGACAAATATATACCGCGTCAGCGCCTCAAAGGCGCCACAAACGGCGACAAAGTGATAGTGCGAATCACCGACTGGCCAGATGATGCAAAGAATCCCCAGGGCGAAGTTGTGGACGTGCTCGGCAAAACCGGCCAGAACACCACCGAAATGCATGCAATTCTGGCCGAATTCGGCCTGCCATACCGCTATCCCGAGGCCGTTGAAAAAGCTGCCGACAAAATTGATGCCGGCATCACCGACGAAGAAGTCGCAGCACGCGAAGACATGCGAGGCACCGTGACTTTCACCATCGACCCTCGCGATGCAAAAGACTTCGATGACGCGCTGTCGTTCCGCCGCCTCAAAAACGGTCACGTCGAAGTCGGCGTGCATATTGCCGATGTAACCCACTACGCAAAACCCGGATCTATTATCGAACGCGAAGCCGAAGACCGCGCCACAAGCGTGTATCTTGTCGACCGCACCATTCCCATGCTTCCCGAGCATCTCTCTAACGGCATATGCTCCCTCCGTCCCGACGAAGACAAACTCACATTCTCAGTGATTTTCGAGATGGACATCAACGCACGGGTGCTCGACTCGCGTATCGTCCGCACCGTTATACGCAGCGACAGGCGCTTCACATACGAAGAAGCCCAGGAAGTAATCGAAACCGGAAAAGGCGACTTTGCCGACGAAATTCTCACCCTCGACAAACTCGCAAAACAGCTGCGCAAGAACCGCTACGACAACGGCTCCGTCGACTTCGACCGTGTGGAAGTGCGCTTCGACATTGACGAGAACGGACATCCGACATCAGTGTTCTTCAAAGAATCAAAAGACGCAAACAAACTCATCGAAGAGTTCATGCTCCTTGCCAACCGCACCGTAGCGGCCGTTATCGGAGTCGTTCCGAAGAAAAAGAAAGCAAAAGCCTTTGTATACCGAGTTCACGACAAACCCGACGAACAGCGGCTCAACGACCTGTCGAACCTCGCCCGTACTTTCGGCTACAAACTCCGCACCACGGGCACGCCGCTCGAAATCAACCGCTCGCTCAACAAGATGCTCGTAGACCTCAAAGGTAAAGGCGAGGAAAATTTCCTCTCCACTCTGGCAATACGGTCGATGGCCAAAGCAATATATACAACCGAAAATATTGGCCACTACGGTCTTGGATTTGAATATTACACCCACTTCACATCGCCCATCCGCCGCTATCCCGACATGATGGTGCACCGCCTGCTCGAACGCTATCTCAAAGGCTCCCGCTCGGTGAATATCGACAAACTTGAAGAGGAGTGCAAACACTCATCCGACATGGAGCAGCTCGCTGCCGGAGCTGAGCGCGCTTCTATAAAATACAAGCAAGTGGAGTACATGTCCGACCACATAGGCGAGGTATTCGACGGCGTTATCTCAGGCGTGACAGAATGGGGCTTGTATATCGAACTTGAAGAAAACAAATGCGAGGGACTCGTACCGGTGCGCGACCTCGCCGACGACTACTATGACTTCGACGAGCGCAACTACTGTCTTGTAGGCCGCAAATACAACACCCGTTATCGCCTCGGCGACAAAATAACCGTGCAGGTGGCCCGTGCCGACATACAGAAACGTCAGCTCGACTTCGTTGTGGTCGACGAAAAAAATCCGCCGCGCTCGCTCGACTCTCTGGTGAACAAACCCACACCAAAAGCCCCCCGACGCGAAGACAAGCCAGGCAAGAAAAAGCGTAAAACACATCGCAGATGACAACTTCGGTCTACATCGACAAACTGCGTATTTTTGCTCGCCACGGCGTGTTGCCACAAGAGCGCACAGTGGGCAATACTTTCGAGGTATCGGTGCGGCTCGACTTCAATGCGCTCCGCGCTATGATATCGGATTCAATCGACGACACCGTGAACTATGCCGAAGCCGTGGAAATAATACGCGGCGAGATGTCTATGCCGTCTCAATTGCTCGAGAATGTTGCCTACCGCATATGCAAAGCCCTAACCGACCGCTTTAAAATAGTTGACGGCGGCCGTATATCGATATGCAAGTTGCAGCCGCCGATTCCGGCCGAGATGCAGGGCGTAGAATTCACTCTCGAATGGTGAAAACCGCAACAAGAATTTTTAGATTTTACAATAATGCGCATTTTGCGCCGTTAAAGAAATAGTAAATCAATCATAATTTCGACATATGAATTTCAAGTCGCTCGTTCTGTCGGGTGTCATCGCAATTGCCATGGCCTCCTGCAGTACCTCCAAAACGACCCTGCCATATTTTTCCGACATGTCTCAGACTGCTGCAGGCGAGCTCCCGGCAATGGACTACCTCATCAGACTGCAGCCCGAAGACGAACTTCAGATTACTGTCAATTCTGAAGTTCCAGAAGCAACATCTGCTTATAACCTGCCGCTGTTCAACCCCGTTGAGCGTGCCGATATAAAGCTTTCTTCGCAACCCACAAGCCAGACATATATAGTTGATTCCAAAGGCAACATCGACTATCCTGTCTTAGGCTCTATCCACGTGCAGGGAATGACTATCGAGCAACTCAAAGATTATCTTACCGCCGAAATCGCCAAAGAGGTAAAAGACCCGATAGTAACGGTGAATCTGATGAATTTCAAAGTGGCCATTGGCGGTGAGGTGAAGACTCCCAACACCTATAAGGTGAACGGAAACCGCATAACCATACTCGATGCCCTGGCAATGGCCGGAGATCTCACCGAGTACGGCGAGCGCGCCAACGTGCTTATAATCCGCGAAGAAAACGGCCAGCGTTCGTACGCGCATATCGACCTCAACAAAAGCGACTTGCTCAGATCGCCATACTACTATCTGAAACAGAACGACTATATCTACGTTTCGCCCAACAAAATCAAGCAGGCAAATTCAAAATACAACACCAACAACAGCTACAAACTGTCGGTGACGTCGACAATCGTCAGCGCCTGCTCCGTTATCGCATCTCTGATTATAGCTCTCGCAGTCAAATAACACACTCATGGCAAAGAAAAACAATTCGGACTTCATCGACTTATCTGGTCTGTTCAAGCTGTACATCAAGAATTGGTACATGTTTGCCATTTCTGTGACTGTATTCCTCGGCATAGGCATCGCATATGCTTTGATGTATCTGCCCAAATACTCAATCAATGCCAACCTTCTCATCAATCCGGAGGAAGACACCATGGCGAGCCCTACCGGACTGTCGTCGCTGTTCGGATCTGCCGGCTATGTCGAAGACGAAATTTTCATCGTTTCGTCGCACACTGTTTACCGCGAGGTCGCTCGCGACATGAAACTCAACATCAGCTATTTCACCGACAAAAACATTTTTGCCACTCAGATAGACTATCCAAAGCATCCGGTGGAAGTCACACCTCAGTCGGGCATAATGGATACCCTGAAAACCGGCATAACATTCAAGGTGTCGGTCGACAAAAATGGTATGGCGAGCATCCGCGGCAAAATCAAGCGTGAGACTGTAGTAAAAGTTAAAAACGTGGCACTCCCATATGTAGTAACCACTCCTCTCGGTAAATTCGCATTCTCAAAAACACCCGACTTCCCGACCGGCAAGAACCTCGACATTATTATCGGCGTGCAAGGCTACGATAGCGCAGCCGAAGATATGTCAGAAAACATCTCTGTAGAGATTGCATCGAAGCGAAGCAATGTAATTTCACTCAAGATGGTCTCGACAAACCCCGACTACGGCATGGCGATACTCAATGCCGTTATGGATAAGTACAACGAAAAGGGTATCGAGCAGAAAAACGACCAGAACAGAATGACCGCGCAATTTCTCAGCGAGCGCATTGATATTCTGTCCGACGAACTCAGTGCTTCGGAAGGCGAACTCGAATCATTCAAGGAGCGCAACGAACTATTCGACATAGGCCAGAACACGGGCTACACATTCAGCAAAAAAGCCACTTATGAAAGCCAGCTCATAAAAGCACGCACCGACGCTGAAATTCTCCAGATGACAAGAGATTTTCTAAGTGCGTCTGAAAACGCTTACAGCCTCGTGCCTACTACACCCGAAAACAGCATGCTCGCCACGGCTATCACCGACTACAACCAAGCTGTTCTCCAGCGTCTCGACCTGCTGCAGAGCGCGCATCCCGACAACTCTATGGTAAAGCGCCTCAGCGAACAGATAGACACTATGCGCGCAAATATTCTCACTTCGATGAGCCGCACCGCCTCGAGTCTCAACGTGCGAATCAACGACCTTGAGCGCGAAATGAACTCTGCCGACTCGAAACTTTCTAACCTGCCCTCGCAGGAACGCGAACTCCTCAAACTCAACCGCGACCTCACCGTAAAGCAGCAGCTCTTCGTATTCCTGCTACAGCAACGCGAACAGACTGCACTACGTCTGGCCACTGCATTTCCAAAAGGAACTCTCGTCGACACAGCATACACATTGAGCAAGCCCGTAGGACTCGGCAAAAAAGCGATAGCGCTGCTCGCGCTCTTCTTCGGTCTGCTGACTCCTCCGATTATACTGTTCATCCGCCAACTCATCAACGACCGCTTTGAAACGCGTCAGGACGTGGAAAGCATCACAAACATACCTATTTTGGGCGAAATGTGCATCGACCGTGGCGGAAAAAGTCTGGTCGTTACATCCGAAAGCACAAGCTCCACAGCAGAGATGTTCCGCCTCTTGCGAAGCAATCTGCTCTTCTTGCTCAACGACCCCAACGATCACGTGGTGCTCGTCACCTCGTCGACAGCGGGCGAAGGCAAGTCGTTTATATCTATAAATCTTGCCGCATCGCTGGCTCTGCTCAACAAAAACGTTGTGCTCGTAGGTATGGACATCCGCAAACCTCAGCTCGCAAACTATCTGAACATCGCGCCAAAATTCGGCCTCACTCAGTATCTGTCGTCATCTTCGGTGTTGTTAGACCAGATTATCACACCACTGAAAAGCGTTCCAGGCCTCGACGTGATAGTTGCCGGACCTATTCCGCCCAACCCCGCCGAACTGCTCATATCGCATAAACTCGACGAACTCGTAGCCGACCTGCGCAAGCGCTACCACTATATCATACTCGACACTGCTCCCATTGGACTTGTGAGCGACACTTTCACGCTCAACCGTGTAGCAGATGCATCGATATACGTATGCCGCGCAAACTACACCTCGAAGAAAGACCTCGAGGAAGTCAACCATATCTACGAAAACAAACGACTGAAAAAGATGTCTATCGTAGTAAATGGTACCGCATCGAAAAAAACATACGGATACTCACACGACCGCGTCTGACCGACACTTATGACAGCGGACACAAGCTTAGAACATACTTTGACTTCTTACACTCCGGCCTCAGGGCAGGAGCGTAAGAAGCCATATTTCGACTTACCCTTTCGGGCATGGTTTCTGCCGCTGCTCTACCTGCTGAGCCTCTCGCTCACCGGGTTGCAGTTCTATCCCGCCCTACTGCCTATTGTCGCCTGCTGGTTATGGTCGTTAAAGAACGACAGATACCAGCTCGTAATACAGCTC
>RYWL01000039.1 GCA_003979155.1 Muribaculaceae bacterium | reverse complement strand
AAAATTTCAAAATTTACTGATTTCAATTTTGATAGAGCAAAATCATCATTAAACACATGTGTTCTTTTAATGGCCGGTTCTGGCCACGCGTGGGTTGCAGATGGCTATGACCAACTCGACTACCATAAATACTCTGCTAAATGGGATTTCACAAATAAAGTATGGATAGTACAAACGGACCGAGACTATTCTGACCGACTTGTTCATTTTTGTTGGGGTTGGGACGGAGTAGATGATGGATATTTTGAAGGTGAAGTCTTTACGGCATTTGATAGCACTTACAAAAACACTCAGTTCATCTCAGTATCAGTCAATTATGAATAATAAATAATATTACATATGAAAAATCTCTCGAAAACTTTATTCATGCTTCTGGGTGTAACAATTGCTGTTACTTTCTCCGGCTGTTCTGATGAAGAATCGGGACCAAAGCCGAAAGAATTTGAACCGATACCTATAAGCCGAAGTGAAGAAACTATTGTCCGAGCCGATAATAACTTCGCCTACAAATTTTTTGAGGCGGTGGATGAGCGTGCTGCAGAGCATGAGAATTATGTCATGTCGCCTCTGAGTGTTTCCATGACTCTCGCCATGACGGCAAACGGAGCTTCGGGCGAAACGCTTGACGAGATGCTTGATGTGCTCGGGTTTAAGCAGCAGGACATTGCCGGGCTGAACACATTCTATAAGAAGATGCTTGACAGACTTCCGGCTCTTGACAACACCACGGCTGTGGATATCGCCAACGCATTGTGGATAAATAAAAAATACACAACGAAAGTATATGATGTGTTTTCAGGTAATATACGGGATTCCTTCTATTCGCCAATCACGTATATAGACGATATAACTTCTGATATCACACGACAATCAATCAACAAGTGGTATTCTGACAATACCCGAGGAATGCTGAGCGGCCCGCGGCAGGGTGAACTTAACATGGAGACTGCCATGCTATTTACAAATGCCTTGTATTTCAAGGGCTTTTGGGCGGATAACTTCGACAAGAGCCTCACCAAAATCAGAGATTTCAAGAACTCGGACGGCACGGTATCCAAAGTCAAGATGATGAATAAGGCGGCAAATTTCAGGGGATATATCGACGAAGGATACCGAGCAGTGGCGTTTCCTTATGGCAATAAGGCATATTCGATGATAATTATTCTTCCCGATGAAGAAGTCGACCTTGACGATTGCCTGTCTGAGATAAATCCTGAAGATGTGAGCCGTCTTGCTATGGACAAGTATGATTTTGGCGAAAAGAAATTGTTAGTGCGCTTGCCAAAATTTGAAGTGACGAGCGAAGTTGAATTGATTCCGGCACTTAAAGACATGGGTCTTACAAAAATGTTTGACTGTTTCAAGGCGGACTTCTCGGGTATTTGCGAAACCTCCACGTTTGTATCACAGATAACCCAGGGGATTAAAATCATCGTTGATGAAGCCGGAACGGAAGCAGCAAGTTATACTGAAGAAAAAGGTATGCTTACATCTCCCGGTCCCATGATTGATGAATCTTTCTTTGTCGACCGACCTTTCGCATTCATAATAGCAGAAAAGAGTACGGGTCTGCCGCTGTTTATGGGTAGAATCAACAAGCTTTAAGACTATCAAATTATAAAAACGGGGTTGCCCTCTTATCGGAAGGCACCCCGTTTTTATGATTAAAATTGAATCAGACGGTGAGGATTTCTTTTTCCTTGGCGGCGAAGCTTTCGTCAATTTTCTTGAGGAATTTGTCGTGGATTTTCTGAACTGAAGTTTCGGCGTCTTTTTCAACGTCTTCCGACATTCCTAATTTAATGGCTTTTTTGAGAGCTTCGATAGCTTCGCGACGAGCGTTGCGGACTGAAACTTTTGCATTTTCGGCTTCGCCCTTGCACTGTTTAACCAGAGCTTTACGGCGGTCTTCGGTCAGTGGGGGAATTGCGAGACGAATAACTTCGCCGTTGTTTTCAGGCATGATGCCTACTTCGGAGTTGATAATAGCGGTCTCAATGGGTTTGAACATAGATTTTTCCCAGGGCGTGATTACGATAGTGCGGGCATCGGGCACAGTGATGTTGGCCACGTTGGAAATAGGAGCCATTGAGCCGTAATAGTCGACGCGTACGGCATCGAGGATTTTAGGATTTGCTTTGCCGGCACGGATTCGTGCGAGAGTCTCGTCGAGATATGCCACTGCCTTTTCCATTTTTTCTTCGGCAGGCGCGATGTAGGTTTTGGGGTCGGTCATATGGTTTTAATTTAAGTTTCGGGGATGATTGATTGCTTATAACGTGTGTATAATCAGTAAACGAGCGTGCCGATTGGCTGTCCTTCGATTACTTTGCGGAGGTTTCCTAAGGTATCCATGTCGAAGACAACGATTTTCATGCCGTTTTCTCTGCAGAGGGTCGTTGCCGTGAGGTCCATTATCTTGAGTCCGCGGTTATAGATTTCGTCGTAAGAAATTTTGTCGAACTTCGTAGCGGTCGGGTCTTTTTCGGGGTCGGCGGTATAAATGCCGTCGACACGCGTGCCTTTGAACATTGCGTCGGCTTTTATTTCCACTGCACGGAGAGCCGAACCGGTGTCTGTTGTGAAGAAGGGGTTGCCTGTGCCGCCGGCGATAATAGTGACGATTCCTTTCTTGAGGGCGTCGAGCGCCCTCTGGGGGCTGTATTGCTCGCCGATGGGGCACATGTTCACGGCTGTGAGCACTTGAGCGTGCACGCCAATGTTTTCGAGAGCTGAGTTGAGTGCGAGCGAATTGATAACGGTTGCAAGCATGCCCATCTGGTCGCCTTTGACGCGGTCGAAACCTTTTGAAGCACCCGAAAGGCCACGGAAAATGTTTCCGCCCCCGATAACGATGCCTACCTGCACGCCGGCTTCGGCTATTTCTTTAATCTGTCGGGCGTAGTCGTCGAGACGTTGCGGGTCAATGCCGTAGCCCTGCTCGCCCATAAGCGATTCACCGCTGAGTTTGAGAAGTATTCTTTTGTATTTGGCTTCCATAAAAATCTATTTTCGCAAAGATAGAAAATTTTTGCGACACGCGGGCTTTTTGGCGAGCTTTTATTGAAACTTATCAAAAGATACCTATCTTTGCAGATGTAACTTAAAATCTGAGATTTTGAAAAAAGTATTAATGCTCTCGCTCTGTGCAATCGGTCTCATTGCTTCTGCACAGAAATACGAGTCAACGTGGGAGTCGATTGACAGTCGTCCGGTGCCGTCGTGGTTCGAGGAATCGCGTTTCGGCATATTTATCCACTGGGGTGTGTACTCTGTGCCCGGGTGGGCGACTGTAGACAAGAGTGTGTCGGCTAATCCGGTATATTCCGAGTGGTACTGGTGGCAGAAAAACACCGATGCCGGCGCTGTCGGAGATGCCACACGGCGGTATCACAGTGCGACCTATGGTGAAGACTTCAAATATCAGGATTTTGCCAAAGACTTCAAGGCCGAGTATTTCGACCCCGGCGAGTGGGCCGACCTCATCAAGGCTTCCGGCGCCAGATATGTAGTGCTCACATCGAAGCATCACGAGGGCTTCGCGCTGTGGCCGAGCGCCGAGTCGTGGAACTGGAACAGCGTCGATATCGGGCCGCACCGCGATCTGTGCGGCGAGCTCTCGGCTGCCGTCAAGGAGTGTGGTCTCCGCATGGGTTTCTATTACTCGCTCTATGAGTGGTACAATCCTATATACCTGAGCGATGTCGACCGCTATGTCGACCAGCACATGCTTCCTCAGCTCAAAGACCTTGTGAACCGCTATGAGCCCGACATGGTGTGGACCGACGGCGAGTGGGACTACACGAGCAGCACGTGGCGAAGCACCGAATTCCTTGCATGGCTCTACAACGAAAGCGCTGTACGCGACCATGTAGTTGTCAACGACCGCTGGGGCTGCGAGACTCGCGGCATTCATGGCGGTTTCTATACTACGGAATATGATCTGAACGGAGCTCAGGCCGACAATATGTCGAAGAATACGCATCCGTGGGAGGAATGCCGCGGCATAGGCAATTCGTTCGGCTACAACCGCGCCGAGCGGCTCGAACACTATTCCACGAGCCGTGAGCTTGTGGTGACTCTTATTGAGCGCGTGGCCCGCGGTGGCAACCTTCTGCTTGATATCGGACCAAAGGCCGACGGCACTATTCCGCTGGTAATGCAGGAGCGCCTGCTCGGCATAGGCCGGTGGATGGATGTCAACGGCGAGGCTATCTATTGCTCGAAACCATGGCATAATGAGGCGGAGAACAAAATCGAGGGCGTGTATTTCACTGCTGTGGGCAGAGACCTCTATGTACATATCACCAAGCCCTGCAAGTCGGTGTTGCTAAAGAATATATGCCGGCCGACGGAGGTTTCGGTACTCGGAGGCCGACACAAAGTGTCGCTTTCGGGAACGCGCCTGGTGCTTTCGCAGGGCCTTGCCGATGCTGTTGCCGACATGCCGTGCGTAGTGAAGCTCGCCGGTGCAATCTGACTATAATTGAAAAGTGCCGACCGTGAATCGGTGTTGTGTCGGAGTAGGCGCGTGACTGTGCTCACTCCGATGTTTTCTGATATTTCTGTGCTATGGTGCGCAGGGCTCTTGTAAAGAAGAAGAAATACAGTATGCCGGCCAGCAGCAGGCTTATAGAGAAGCTGAGTACGATGCCGTACATGCCGAGGTGCAAGGGGAAGGCCAGCGCATATGTACACGGAAGACCCACGATGAGATAACTTACAATGGCTATGTAGAGCATGGGCATTACATGCGATGTGCCACGGAGTGCATTTGCGAATGTTATCTGGGAGGCATCGCCGAATTGGTATAGTACCATAGGAAAAATGAGCGTGAGGGCAAGCGAGAGCACAGCTTCGTCTGTGGTGAATAGTCCCATGATGATTCTACCGCCGAAAATAAAGAGCGAACATGTGACCAGCATTGCCGCCAGTATCATGTGGTAGCCTGCACGGGCCGAGCGTCGCATCGACGCGGTGTCGCTACGTCCGGCGGCATGGCTTATAGGAATGGCCATTGCTGCTCCGATGCTGTAGTATATGCAGAAGCCGAGCATGCCGCTGATTGCAACAATCTGAAATGCGGCAAGCGCGTCGCGGCCAATCCAGCCTGCCATTATGGCAGAGCCCGAGAATGCGGCAGTCTCGCAGGCCATTTGTATTGCTACCGGGAAACCCGTGCGCGCAACCAGTGTGGCCTGTCCTTTGGGTCGGGCCGTGTGGTAAAAGCCGTTGAGAAACGATTTTCCGCGGTGAGTTCCAAAGAATACCCATGCCATGACTATTGCGCAGAGTATACGTGACGCCAATGTGCTTATGCCGGCGCCTGTAAGGCCGAGCTCGGGAGCTCCGAATTTACCGAAAATAAGTAAGTAATTGCAGAGGATGTTGAAAGTGTTTGCCGCCAGCACTATCCATGTGGGCACAGCAGTATCGTTTATTGCAAAACTCCATTGCGACAGCACGTTGAATAGCATAATCGGCAACATGCCTGCCAGCACAATTAGATAGTATGGCTTGATTAGCGGCATAAGATGTGCCGGTTGCCCGAAGCTGTCGAGGCAGAAGTATATTCCGAGCATTATGAAGCCTACAACGAGGGTAAACAGTGTGTTGACCCACAGTCCGGTGCGCGTAAGACACCCTATGGCGTCGCGGTCGTTGCGTGTGAAGAGGGCTCCAATCAGCGGTGTGAGACCGTAGGTGAAGCCGACACATGCGAAAATGGTGACGTTGAAAAAATTGTTTACAAACGACGCCGAGGCCAGAGCATCTGTAGAGTAGTGCCCGACCATAATGTTGTCGGCAAAGCCCACGGCTATATTGCCGAGCTGCCCCAGGAAAAGAGGAAACGCCAACTTACCGATAGTACGGTAATAGTTGGCGTATATAGATAGAATCTTACTCAAATCTTAGTTGCGGTTGCCGCCGAAAATGCGGAGCAGATAAAGGAAGAGATTGATAAAATCGAGATAAAGCGAAAGCGCGCCCAGAGTGGCGAGTTTCGAAGCGGCATCGGCCGGAGCCATCATTGCCATCTGTTTTACCTGCTGGGTGTCCCATGCGGTGAGACCAATAAAAATGAGTACGCCCACAATGGAAATAATCCAGTCGAGAGAACTGCTGTGCAGGAAAATATTCACTACCGATGCTATAATCAGACCGATAAGGGCCATTATAAGGAAAGAGCCCACACGCGAAAGGTCGCTTGAGGTGAAATAGCCGTATACGCTCATTGCACCGAATGTGCCGGCAGTAATAAAGAATGTTTTGGTAATCGCCGCCGGGCTGTATGCAAGGAATATAGTGCAGAGCATCAGGCCGTTGACAATTGCAAAGAGATAGAAAAGCGCCGAAGCGGTGAGATTGGACAGCTTGTTGATGGCACCCGAGAGAGTGAAGACGAAACCGAGTTCGGCTACTACGAGTACCCACATAAACCATTGGTGTCCGATGAGGAAGTTGATATATCCGGCCGACGAGGAGGCCCAGAGTGCTGTGAGTGCGGTGACGATGAGCGCGAGTGTCATTTTGAAGTAAACACGCTTCATAGTGCTGTTGACCAGCGATGCAACGCCTTGTCCGTTTTGCGGATAATTGTTGTAGTTGTTGGGTTGATACATACTTTCTTAGTTTTGTGGTTTCTCGACACTTAAACAATTATCGTGCCGAATGAGTTTGTGGAAAGAAAATTACATGCGCTCGGGCACGCGGATGCCGAGGAGCCCCATGCCTGTTTTGACGGTGCTGGCCACTGCATCGGAGAGAGCGAGACGCAGCGAGCGTACCGAGGCATTTTCTTCTTTGAGGATAGAGCAGTCGTGGTAGAACTGGTTGTATTCTTTCACCAGGTCATAGATGTAGTTCGCGATGAGCGCAGGCGAGTAGTTTCGTGCGGCGAGCTTTACAGTCTCCGGGAAATCGGTGAGCGACTGGATAAGAGATATTTCTTTTTCGTTGGGCTCTACGGAGGCGTAGTCTGTTGCCGAGTAACCGGCTTCGGCAGCCTTGCGGAGCACCGAGCGTATGCGGGCGTATGTGTACTGAATGAAGGGGCCGGTGTTGCCGTTGAAGTCGATAGACTCTTTGGGATTGAAAGTCATGTTCTTCTTCGGGTCGACTTTCAGCAGGAAGTATTTAAGTGCACCGAGTCCTACTGTTTCGGCGATGTCGGCAATCTGCTCTTCGGTGAGACCGTCGAGTTTTCCGA
The DNA here is from genome assembly GCA_003979155.1 of Muribaculaceae bacterium. GTDB lineage: Bacteria > Bacteroidota > Bacteroidia > Bacteroidales > Muribaculaceae > CAG-873. The sequence goes on along the minus strand of RYWL01000039.1, from coordinate 9,054 downwards.
GTTCCTGCGAAACCTGTCGAGCGTTGGTCACCATTTCCTCCATAAGGTCGTCGGCGTCGACTACTGTTCCTTCGCGGCTCTTCATCTTACCTTCGGGGAGCTCGACCATGCCGTAAGAGAAGTGTACGAGGTCTTTACCCCACTTGAAACCGAGACGGTCGAGAAGGATTGAGAGAACCTGGAAGTGATAGTTTTGCTCGTTGCCGACAACGTAGACCATCTTGTCGATATCATAGTCGTCGAAACGCTGTTTGGCGGTTCCGATATCCTGAGTCATGTATACCGAAGTGCCGTCGCTACGTAGGAGAATCTTGCGGTCGAGACCCTCGTCGGTGAGGTCGGCCCATACAGAGCCGTCGGGGTCGCGAGTGAGGAGGCCTTTTTCGAGACCTTCGAGCACTTTGGCTTTGCCGTCGAGGTATGTGCGCGACTCGTAATAAATTTTGTCGAAGCCCACTCCCATGCGCTTGTAGCTTGCGTCAAACCCGTCGTAAACCCACTGGTTCATACGGCTCCAGAGCTCGCGGACTTCCTTGTCACCTTCTTCCCAAAGGCGGAGCATCTGACGTGCTTCCTGCATGAGGGGCGAAGCTTCTTTGGCTTCGTCTTCGGACATGCCTTTGGCGATGAGCTCTTTTACTTCGGCTTTGAAGTGTTTGTCGAATGCAACGTAGCAATCGCCCACGAGGTGGTCGCCTTTTTTTTCGCAGCTTTCGGGGGTTGCTCCGTTGAAGAATTTTTTCCATGCGAGCATGGATTTGCAGATATGTATGCCTCGGTCGTTGACGATGTTTGTCTTCACAACACGGTTACCGGCAGCTTCAAGAATGTTTGAGAGAGAGCTGCCTAAGAGAATGTTGCGTAGGTGTCCGAGGTGAAGCGGCTTGTTGGTATTTGGCGAAGAGTATTCGACCATGACCAACGGGCTCTCTTTAGTGGGAGCGACAGTGCCGTAGTTTTCGGTAGTTTCTATTGTGCGGAGCATGTCGTTCCAGTACGATGGCGCGATAACAAGGTTGAGGAAGCCTTTGACTGTGTTGAACGCTGCCACGGCGGGTTCGTTTTCAACGAGCCACTGTCCGATTTCAGCGCCGACAGCCTCGGGGGCTTTACGGGCTGCTTTTACGAATGGGAAAACCATCACGGTGATGTTTCCTTCAAATTCCTTGCGGGTTGCCGAGGTCTGAATACCGTCGTGGTCGGCATTGATGCCGAATAGTTGGTTTACCGCCTTGGCGACGGCAGAAGCTATGGTTTTGTCGAGTGACATCTTGTTCGGGTTAAAGATTCGTTATTTGTATTTGTCGCCGAATTTGATACGGGCGTCTGTTACCATCTGTTTGATTTTCTGTTCGCGGTCCATGCGGCAAATCAGGAGCACGCCGTCGGCGTCGGCCACTATGTAGTTTTCGAGACCGTCGGCCACGATTAGTTTTTCGCCGCGTACGGCAAAAATATTACCGGAACAGTTGTATGCGAGAACGTTGCAGTTCTGAGTCACGTTGTTGTCGTTGTTCTTTGGCGAGAGGTCGAAGAGTGCGCTCCATGTGCCGAGGTCGCTCCAGCCGAACGAAACGGTCTCCACATATACGTTCGATGCTACTTCCATTACCGAGTAGTCGATGGAAATGTTTTTGCAGGTGGGGAAAACGCGGTCGATGAATTCTGTTTCGCGTTCGTGGTCGAGATATGTTTCGGGCGGAACGGATGCGAAAATAGAGGCTATTTCGGGGGTGTGCTCGCTGAGTGCGCTCATGATGCTTTTTGCAGTCCAGATGAAAATGCCTGAATTCCAGAAAAATTCGCCGGTTGCGAGAAAGACTTTTGCCATTTCGAGTTCGGGCTTCTCGGTGAAAGTCTTTACTTTGCTTATGCTGTCTTTGACGTGCTCTCCAATCTGGATATAACCGTATCCGGTCTCTGGGCGAGTGGGTGTGATGCCGAGCGTGAGCAGGGCATCGTTCGACTCGACGAAGTCGAAACCGGCGCGCACGCTTTTTTCGAATTCGTTCTCCCGTGTAATCATGTGGTCGGCCGGCGTGACTATGATAGATGCCTCTGGGTCACGCGCGGCGATATGCCACGAAGCCAGGGCGATACACGGGGCTGTGTTTCGTCGGGCGGGCTCGAGAATAATGTTTTCGGGAGGCAGCTCGGGGAGCTGTTCGTGAACGAAGTCGGCGTAGAGACTATTTGATACGACAATTATATTTGAGGGGGAAACGATGCCAGAAATACGGTCGAAGCTCATTTGCAGTAGTGTTCGGTCGGTGCCCAGGAAGTCGATAAACTGCTTAGGCATTCTGGTGCGGCTGTAGGGCCAGAATCGGCTGCCTATACCGCCGCACATTATCACGCAATAACGGTGCGGGTTGGTGTCCATTTATGAAGTTTCTTGTTTTGAGATGCTAAGGTAGCATTTTTCTATGACAAGAGCAAATTATTTTTTGCTGTAAACAATATCGGCTATCTGAGTCGGAGTCGAAACGATATGATCGGCGTAAGCCTCTTTAAGTTCGTTTATTGAGCGATAGCCCCAGGTTACGCCGCACGACTCGACACACGCGCGGCGGGCAGTCTCCATGTCGACACCGGAGTCGCCGACATAAAGAGTCTGAGCTTTGGCGGTGGGGCATAATGAGAGCGCTTTGAAAACAATCGAGGGGTCGGGCTTGCGCGGAAATCCGTCGGTGTTGCCGAGTATTGCGCGGAAGTTTGCGTCGGGGAAGTAGTGGTTTATAATTTTTGTCACGGCTTCCTGATATTTGTTTGACGTCACTGCAAGGTTTATGCCTTTTGCGGTGAGGTCTTCAAGGAGTTCGGGGATGCCTGGATAAGGAACTGTGGTGTCGCAGCAGTGGTTGTCGTAGTATTGCTTGAACGCATCGAGAGCGTCGTTAATGTTCTTTTCGGTGCGGGCATCGTCGGGGAGCGCCCTTTCGATAAGACGTGTCACGCCGTTTCCGACGAGGTTGGGATATATCCAGAGCCCGTGGGTAGGAAAGCCGAGAGTCCGCAGAGCGTAGTTGGTTGCGTTGGCGAGGTCGTCGATGGTCTTCAGCAGCGTACCGTCGAGGTCGAATATTACGTAAGATTTCATGAGGGTTATTGTATTATTCAACTGCGTCTGTCAGAAGGGGTATCCGACAGAGAAGTGGAAGTTGGCATCGCGTTTCCAGTTGGGATGCAGCAGTGGCCACGGTTCCTGATTCATTGCCGGATTGTGAGCTTTGAAGCCGAGGTCGAGACGCAGAAGGAAATATGTGAAGTCGAGTCGGATGCCGAGGCCATAGGCCGCGGCAAGTTGTTTGTAGAATTTGTTGAACTTGAAAACGCCTCCGGGCTGGTTTGAATATTCGCGTATGGTCCAGATGTTGCCTGCGTCGACAAATAGAGCGCCTTCTAGCACCCAGAACAGCTTTGCACGGTATTCGAGCGAGAGGTCGAGCCTTATATCGCCGCACTGGTTGATGAAGTCGGTCACAGAGTTGCGTGCGTCGTAAGCACCCGGGCCGAGTGTGCGTACACCCCAACCGCGAACGCCGTTGGCACCGCCGGCATAGAATCGCTTTTCGAATGGCACCATCGACGAGTTTCCGTAAGGAAATGCAATGCCGAATCCGGTGTGCCACGACAGAGAGTTGCGGTCGTTGAAGTTGCGCGTGTACGAGTAGTCGATATCACCCTTCAGGTACTGTGCATACTGTATGCCGAGGATTTTGTATACGCCGTCGGAGCGTTTCTGTCCGGCGATATTTGATATGGCATAGAGCAGGTTGCCGGCAGCTTCGGCGGAGACGCGCAGATTGGTGATGCTCGGTTGAACTGCCAGAGCGTTTACCGTAGCCGTAGGTGTGCGCCGGTTTGTGCGCGAGAACGTGTAGCCCATGCGCATTATGAAGTGGTCTTCGTAGCTGTATCGGAGCAGAGGGTTGTCGGGTGCGATTTCGTCGATGAAATTGAGGGTAGAGCGTGGCAGACGCACGTAGTTTATGTCAATGAGGTCGAAAGTGTGCCGGCGTGTGTTGTCGCGTCGGTATTGCTGCCACTTCCATTTCCATGCCGTGCCGAAAATTAGACGTGTGTATTCGGGTCGCTCCTGATAATTTGCCGAAATTGTGAATTCGGTAGATGCGAGCCTGCGCTGTTTGAACGACTTTGACAGGAATGGACACTCGAATTTCGGGAATGTGATGCCTACTTCTGCCGCATACTCGGTATATCGCTTGTTGATAAGACCTTCGAAATTGCCCGAAATGCTTTCGTAGTTGGTACGCAGTTTTGCGGTGAGAAGCTGTGAGCCTTTGTTAAGATTGCGGTGCTGATATGTGAGTCCTACACCGAAACCGAGGTCTCCCTCGGAGTTTGTGCCTTCGGCTTCGACAGCAAGACTCATTTTTTTGTTTCGGGCAAGATATATGTATGCGTCGAGGAGTCCGGTATCGCCTATGGCTCCGACCGGTTCCATCTCGATGTTTATGAATTTAAGAATGCTGAGTCGTCCGAGGGCTTCGTAGGTTCGCTCCACTGCCGCTGCCGAGTATGGCTTTCCGGCCTGGATATAGCACATCTCGTCGAGGATTTTTGGGCTGAGATAGTGGTCGGGGCCGTAAATGAAATACGAGCCGGCGTAGGTCACAGTGTCGCGCAATGCCGGGTTGGCGGAGCTGTTTCCAAAAGAGTCGTCGAGAACAAAGGTGATGCGTCGCACCGTGTAGCTGTGGTGTATATGCGGATTGAGCGCGAGGCTGTCGGAGGGGCTTGCCGGCATGCCTGCCGCGGCCCGTTCGTCGGGGGCGCGAAGGTTGAGGGTAAGCGCCACATCTTTGCTTGAGGCGACAGTGTCGGCGGTGAATGTGATGTATTCACGGTTGAAATTATAATATCCGGCATTTCGCAGCAAAGCGGTGATGCGTCCGCGTTCTTCGTCGAGAATATTTCGGTCGAGAAGCATCCCCGGCCGTAAATCAGATTCTTTGACCGATGTCAGAATCAGCCTGCGCAGGGCTGTATCGGGGATGTTGTATTTTATATTCTCGACACGGAATGGCTCGCCGGGCAATATGCGGTAGTTCACATTGATACGTTTTTTGCCGGGCTTCGATATTGTGTCGGCCTCGACCCGTGCGTCGACATATCCACGGTTTATGAGCGCGAGTCGCAGCTGTCGGGCCGAAGCGTCGGTGAGCTCAGGGTCGTAGATTACGGGCGGCTGTCCAACCCGTCGGAGCCATTTGTTGTACCACTTGGTGGAGTCGCGTCCCGACAGGTTGTAGGTGGCAAGTTGCAGTTTGGCAAAGCCGAGCACTTTATGGTTGGGCGTCTGGCGGAGGAAGTTGTAAAGCTCCGTCTCGTCTATTATGCCGTTATCGTCGACTTCAATGTCGACATTGTCGAGCAGATAGCGGCCTTCGGGTACGTGCTTTGTGACACTGCAAGCGGCCGACAGCACCGCTATGAGAGCAAGTGCGAGCAGCCGGTAACAGGCTGAGGGCAATATGCTGAGTCGTACACGCATTTTTTCAGATTGGAATGACGAAAAGGAAGCGCGCGCCGCGACGATATGTTGTGTCGAGTGTTATGTGTCCGCCGAGCAGCCGGGCTATGAGGCGGCTTATGTACAGACCGATTCCCGGCCCGGGAGCCGAAGAGTCGAGTTTGTTGAAGCGTCCGAAAATAATTTCTTCGCGGCCGGCCGGAATGCCGCAGCCGGTGTCTGTGACAGAGAAAGTGATTCGGCCGGCATTGCAGTCGATGTCGTAGTCGAGAGTCACAGCGCCTTTTTCGGTGAACTTGCGTGCGTTAGATAGGAGGTTGATTAAAACCTGAACCACACGTTGCTCGTCGGTGCTAATAATTTCGTCGGCTTTGTGCGAGGGGTTGAAAACAACTTTGATATTGGTTTCGGCCGAGAATCCGGCTTCGAATACCGAGTCCATCGCCACCTGGGCAATGCGGTAGACCGAAGTGCCGCTGATGTTTACCGACATATTGTTGTGCTCAAGCGATGAGATGTCGAGTAAGTCGTCTACAAGTCTGAGCACAAGGATTGTGTTGAGCTCCACAATGTTGGCGAATCTCTGCAGGTAATTGTTTTTGTTGTCGGGAATACAGTCGACAATAAGTCGCGTATACTCAGAGACAGCACTCAGTGGCACTTTTATTTCGTGGCTTATATTGTCGATAAATTCGTCTTTCAGTTTCTCTGCGCTCTGTGCCTTGTCGCGTGCGACAATGAGCTCCGTACGGGTGTCGCGCAGGTCGTTTCTCTCCTTACGGAGCCGTTCGGCCGACTTGCCCAGACTCAATGTGAGCTTCTTCATTTTCTTGTTCTGCCGGAGCAAGGTGGCAATAAGGATTGAAAGGAGCAGCACGGCGAGCGCCGATATCCCGATGAGGATGTGCTTTCTTTTCAGCTCCTTTTTGTGTAGAGTGACGTTGTGTTCGCTTTCTTTGACCTGCAGGTCGTTTATGTTGGAAATGATTTGAATTTCGTGATATCGGTCTTCCGACTTGTTGATGACAATGTCATTCAGTATTTTGTTGAGTTCCAGCGCCGCTTCGAGTGAAGATTCCTTGTCGTCTACGGCTTGCGCCGCCTCAAGCAGCGAAAAATAGAGCACATACAGGAATTGCTGGTTGCCCTGGTGTGCGATAGATTTTTTCAGAAGCGGAATGGCTTCGCTGTATTTCTTGTTCGCCATAAGATACAGAGCCTCGATTCGCGGATTATTTGCGAGGTCGTTGGCAATCTCCTCATTGACTTGGGCGAGTTTTCGTATCGAGCGATAGAAAATTTCTACTTCGGTCGGTGTAAGGGCCTTGTAGTTGCATAGGAGGCGACGGTAGCAGATATACCTGTTGCGGTTCATCATGCGGTATTTTCGACCGCGCATGGAGTAGCTTGTCGATAGTGAGTCGATAATGTTGAGGAGTTCTTTGTCGGCTTCGATAGCTTTTGTGGGCTCGAGATTGTTGGTGTAAATCGGAGCCATGCGGCTGTAGAGGAGGTTGCGTATAACACCAAAATGCAGCTGCAGGGATTTGATAGTGCTCATGAGCATCTCCACATATTCGCCGTAGAGGCTTCCTCGGGTGATTTTTCCGAGGGTGCAGCAGATAATGTATAACTTTCGCGCCTTTTCGTACATGTCGGACTCCTGGTTGGTCTGCACTTCGCGCATCAGAGTGACGATTTCTTTTCGCGACAGCGGTTTGTTGAGCAACCGGTTTTCGCTTATGAGAAAGTCGGCATAGAGCATTGCCTCGCGAGAGCGTGGGCTAGGCTGCAGCATGGAAAAATCGTCGCGTATTTGCTTGAGGAGAGTTGTGTCGTTCTGATTATTGTTCATCCAGTAGAGACCTGCCTCTATGATTTCGAATGTGTCGCGGGCATTTACGGCGGCATTGTAAGCCTGTCCGGCAGCATGTATGCGGTCGGTCTTTGAGTCGGAGAGGTCTAAAATGTTGAGTAGTATTTCCAGGCTGTCGGTGCTTGTCTTTATGTTGGGGAGAACACCTAAAAGGCTGTCGCGCAGAGCGCTGCGTGTCGAATGTCCGGCATTGGCGCCGATACAGATAAGCAGCAGGAGGCCTGTTGTGATAAATTTAAAAAACAGTTTCATAATTGACGACAAATTTAGCCAAAAAAAGCGTCAATGACAAAATATTTTTGCACATGTCTGCCGAGGCAAAAACATGTGCAAAAATTTTTGTGGCCGGACTAAGCCGGATTGTGCTGTTGAGATTTCTATTTTCCTAAGCTAAAGCGGTAGCCAAGTGTAACCTCGAATATATGCAAGCGCTTATGGTATTCGTCTGAAGGGTATTTGAAAGGTTTCACATATCGCGTTAATGGGAGCGAATATGAGCCTTTCAAAACTATGTCGCGAAACTCAAAACCGATGCCGAACATCCAGTAGGCGTTTATAGTAAGGGTCCGAAGAGTCATAGCCCGGTAAATCGCCGTACCAAACTTCTGAGGTGTATTCAAATGCTTTCACATCCATGCGGGGGCCGGTAAAAAAGTTGAAAGCGGCCTTAGAAACGGGGAAGGTGTAGCCACCAATGGCTCTCAATGAAAATTCGCCTAACCATTGGCCCATCTGCATATATCGCATATCGAAAGCCGCGGCCGGAGAGAAATAGATTTGGTTGCACACAGGCATTTGGAATGCAAGCTCTGCAATGGCTCCGTTGGTCTTATCATCTGCATTATGGTAAGAGCCTGTGTATCCGCCTGAAAGAATCAAGCTGTAATCGCGGGCAGACAAGGCAAAGGCTGAGCAATATATCGCCAGACAGACGGCAATGAGTTTTATTGTGTTGTAGGTTCTTCTCGCCATAGTACACGGTATTAGTTAATAATGAATGTTATGTATTATTTGCCTATCCTGAAGCGATAGCCGAGTGTAACCTCGAATATATGCAAGCGCTTATGGTATTCGTCTGAAGGGTATTTGAACGGTTTCACATAACGTGTGAGAGGCAACGAATATGACCCTTTCAACACTATGTCGTGGTACTCGAAACAGAGTCCGAACATCCAGTAGGCATTAACTCTGTTATATCGAGGATCGTATGTAAAGTCAGTTCCCGGTGGTAGAGATGCATCATATATTTCTGATAAGTATTCAAATGCTTTCACATCCATTCGTGGTCCGGTAAATATGTTTAAAGCTACATTCGACATGGGAAGCGAGTAGCCGCCGACAGTCCTTAAAGAAAACTCTCCTAACCATTTAGAATTCTGCACGTATCGCATGTCAAACGCAGCGGCCGGAGAGAAGTAGAAGCGGTTATACACCGGCATTTGGAAAGCCAATTCAACAATAGCTCCGTTCGTTTTGTCGATGTTTACTTCATTATAGCCTTGATGTACAGTATAGTTTCCTGTCGAACCTGTATAGCCACCTGAAAGAATCAGGCTGTAATCGCGGGCAGACAAGGCAAAGGCCGAGCAATATATCGCCAGACAGACGGCAATAAGTTTTATTGTGTTGTAGGTTCTTCTCGCCATAGTACACGGTATTAGTTAATAATGAATGTTATGCA